>NZ_JPWT01000073.1:0-57024 GCF_000773065.1 Burkholderia sp. ABCPW 111
CGCGTCGAGCGAGCGCTTCATCGCGCACGAATCGTCGGTCTGCACGCCGATCACCTTGATCTCGGGCCGCACCGCCTTCACGTACGCGGCCACGCCCGCGGCCAGGCTGCCGCCGCCGATCGGCACGAAGATCGCGTGGATCGGCCCCTGATGCTGGCGCAGGATTTCCATCGCGACCGTGCCCTGGCCCGCGATCACGTGCGGATCGTCGAACGCCGGGATGAACGCGAGCCGGTCGCGCTGCTGCACGCGCAGCGCGTACGCATACGCATCGCTGTACGATTCGCCCGCCTGCACGACTTCGACGAACGCGCCGCCGTGCGCGCGCACCGCATCGACCTTCACGCGCGGCGCCGTCTCCGGCACGACGATCGTCGCCTTCACGCGAAGCCGCGCCGCCGCGAGCGCGACGCCCTGCGCATGATTGCCCGCAGACGCGGTGATCACGCCGCGCGCGAGCGCGTCGGCGGACAGATGCGCCATCTTGTTGTACGCGCCGCGGATCTTGAACGAGAACACCGGCTGCGTATCCTCGCGCTTCAGCCAGACCGTGTTGCGCACGCGCGCCGACAGGTTCGGCGCAAGCTCGAGCGCCGTCTCGCGCGCGACGTCATAGACGCGCGCGTTCAGAATCAGCTTCAGGTATTCGTCGAGCGCGCTCGCCGCGCGCATCGCGGGCGCGGCTCGCGTGCGGGCTTCGGGGGTTTCCGTGACGGCGTCGTCTGACTGCATGGCAGGCTCTCCTGGGAGTGGACGCCCGGGAGACGGAAACAAAAAACCCGCCTCACGGGGCGGGTTGCTGTAAATGCTTTCGTACGCGCGCTAACCCACCATTCGATGAATGGTGCGAATAATGTGCGCGATGCGAAAGCCATAGGAATTCATGTGCGCAAGCTTGCGGTAGCGCGCACGGTTTGTCAATCCCGCCCGGCGCACGCCGGCGCCGCGTTCGTGACGCGCGGCACATCCTGACATATTGCATTCGTAGCCTAACGTACATCTTTCAATCGAACATGTCTCTAATGTCTGTTGCGGCACCGGTCCCGGTCCGGTGCCGTCGAATTCCGGCCGGGCATGACGCCCGTCGGGCCACTCGTCAATCCGGACTCTTTGGGTCCAAACTTCTCAGGAGAACCAAGATGCAGGAACTCAGCCAGCAGGAAATCGCCCACGTCTCGGGCGGCCACTATGACGGCGGCAGCATCTTCGACACGCTCGGCAATCTGATCGAGGTCGCAGGCAAAGGCGCGGAAACGATCGGCAACTCGCTCACGCTCGGCCTTCTGTCGCCGATCAGCAGCGCGGCATACGGCATCGGCGAAGTGCTGACGACGGCGGCCGTGAACCTCGGCAACTCGCTCCTCAACCTGTTCGGCATCCCGGCCAAGCATTATTGACGCGCGGCGTCGGCGTCCCGGCGCGCGCGGGCGTTCGTCCGCGCGCGCCGCGGGAAGACCTCAGTAAATCTCCGGCACGATCATGTCGGCCGGCACCGGACGCCGGATGTAGTCGTCGTGATGCTCGCGCTGCGGCAGATGCACGGGATCGCGCTCGATCTCGTAGTACGGCACGAGGCTCAGCAGATGGCTCATGCAATTGAGCCGCGCGCTCTTCTTGTCGACCGCCTGCACGACCCACCACGGCGCCTCGGGAATGTGCGTGCGCATCAGCATCTCCTCCTTCGCCGCCGTGTACGCCTCCCAGCGGCGGCGGCTCTCGAGATCCATCGGGCTCAGCTTCCATTGCTTGAGCGGATCGTCGATGCGGTTCTGGAAGCGGACTTCCTGCTCTTCGTCGGTGATCGAGAACCAGTACTTGACGATCTGGATTCCGCTGCGCGCGAGCATTTTCTCGAACTCCGGCACCGAGCGGAAGAACTCCTCGTACTCGTCGTCGGTGCAGAAATTCATCACGCGTTCGACGCCCGCGCGGTTGTACCAGCTGCGGTCGAACAGCACGATCTCGCCGCCCGCGGGCAGATGCGCGACGTAGCGCTGGAAATACCATTGCGTGCGCTCGCGGTTGCTCGGCGCGGGCAGCGCGGCGACCCGGCACACGCGCGGATTCAGCCGCTGCGTGATGCGCTTGATCGCGCCGCCCTTGCCCGCCGCGTCGCGCCCCTCGAAGATCACGACGAGCCGGTGCCCGGTGTTCACGACCCAGTCCTGCAGCTTCACGAGCTCGCCCTGCAGGCGGAACAGCTCGCGGAAGTAGCGCTTGCGCGCTTCGCGGCGCTCGGCGGAAAAGAGCGTCTCATCCTCGAAGCGACGGTCGTCGAGCTCCATCTCGAGCTCTTCGTCGTACGCGTCGACGAGATCCTCCTCGAAGCGGCGCTGCCGCTCGTGCAGCGGCGCCATGTCGCGCCGCGTGTCCTTTTCGCTCATGCCGGCCTCCTTGCTGCGCGTTGCAGACGCGTTCCGCGCACATTATCGCAGGCCCGGATGTCGGGGGAATGACCGCGCGGAAAGGATCGGGCAGCGGCGTGGCCGGCGGCCGGCAAGCCGCCGGACGATGAGACGAGACGGGCCGCCCGCCGGCGACGCCCACATCCACGCCGGCACCGGCCGGAGCGCATGGATTGCCTCGAGCGCACGGAGCCGCGCGACGCCGCTCAGAACCGGTAGTTGAGCAGCATCGTGCAGAGCAGGACGTTCGCGGAAAGCGTCGTCGTGTTCGACGCGAGGATGCGCTTCGCGTCGTTGATGTTGAGCGTGATCGCCGCCTTCAGCGGAATGTACGAGAGCGCCGTCGACAGCGACAACTGGCGCGTGAGCTGATAGTTCGCGCCGACGACGAACACGGGCGTCCACGTGCTCTTCACGCTCGCCGTCGCATGGACGCCGTTCGACAGCACGAGATTCGCGCCCGCCTGCAGCAGACGATCGAGCGCGCTCGGATCGGCGAGCAGCGATTGCAGATCGCCGAGCGAGATGCCCGCCGACAGCAGGCCGCCGAGCGACGTGAGCTTGTTCGCGAACACCGGGCTCAGGTTCGAGTTCGTGAAGCGCGTGTAGCTGATGCCGAGGCCGACGTATGGCCGGAGCCGGTCCTCGCGCTTACCGAGGTAATACTTGAACACGGTCGACGCAAGCCACGCGCGCGTCGTGCCGAGCGGATTGCTCTGCGTGTTGCCGAGGTCGACGAGCGGCAGCCGGCCCTGCACGCCCGGGAAGATCTTGTCGAACGGCAACCCGACGCTGCCGTGGCCGCGCATCGTCAGCTCGGGCGGAATCCCGCCGACGATCTCGGCCGCGACGTGCTCGCCGAAGAAATGCGTGAACGTGAACGCGGGCGTGTTCGCGTTGCTGATCGACACCGCGGAGCCCGGATTCACGAAGCTGCCGATCCCGAGCGCCCCCGTCGTCGTCGTCACGGGCGTCGAGCGGCCCGTCGACAACACGTAGTGCCAGCCGATCCCGATCATGTTGCTGTCGTCGCCCCGCAATTGCTCGAGGAGCGTCGGGCCCTGCGCCTCCGGCAGATCGGGCAGCATTTCCGGATCGATCGGGTGCAGCTCGTACGGCATCCGGTCGTAGCGCACGCCGGCGATGAAGCGCGGCGCCGCGTCCGCGGGCGGGCGCCGCGCCGCGCCCTCGTCCGGCGCGCACGCGCTGCCGCCGCATGCGTCGGCGGAGGGCGCGTCGTCCGCGGGCGCGCCGCCCGGCGCGTCGGCGAAGCCGATGCCGTCGCCGCCGCCGCCGGCGCGCACGCGCGTCGCGGCGGCCGGCGTCGCGACGCGTTGGCCGAGCGTGATCGTCTCTTCGGTGAGCCTGCGCGGACGCGGCGCGTTCGGGCTCGCGGCGAGGGCGCCCGATGCGTCCGATGCGCCCGCTCCAGCCGCTGCGCCCGCCATGTCCGCCGTCCCGCTCGATGCGCCGCCGCTCGACGCCGCGCCGCGCCCCGCGCCCGCCGATGCCCGCCGCGCGTCGCCCGGCACCGGCCCCCACGCGTTCGCGTCGAAGCCGGGCGCGTCGCCGCCCGGAAAGAAGCCGATGCCGTCCGCGCCGTCGCGCCATTTCGCCGAGCCGCCGTCCTGCGCGTGCGCGGACCATGCGCACGCGAGCAGCGTCGCGCCGAGCCAACAGGACACCGGAGCGCGCCAGCCGCGGCGCGCGCGTCGTCGACGATGCTTGTCACCCATTACGCATCGGCCGTCACGCGGGCGTACCGAACATCCGCTGCCGGATCCGATACAACGGTTCGAACAGCCATTCGAGCAGGCTGCGCTTCTCGAGCACGATGTCCGCCTTCAGCGTCATCCCGGCCTTCAGCGTGAGCGGCCTGCCTTCAAACGCCGGATTGCGGTCGGCGAGCTCGACCCAGCACTTGAAGTAGGTCTGCGGCGCGCCGGCGTCGGCCGGCAGATTCAGCTCCTTCGCGGTGAACGCGACGGGCGACACCGACAGCAGCTTGCCGCGATAGGTGCCGAACTTCTCGACCGGATAGCTGCCGTACGCGAGCTTCACTTCCTGGCCGGGCTTCACGAACCCCGCCTTCGACGACGGAATGTACAGCTCGGCGATGAGCCCGTCCGCCTTCGCCGGCAGGATCTCGACGACGCGCGTGCCGGGCGGATCGATCACGCTGCCCTGCACGACGTCGAACCGCACGATCTGCCCGTCGGCGGGCGCGTACAGCACCTGGTTCACGTTCTCGTCGATGTTGAATTCCTTCGAGTTCAGCTCTTCCCGCTTGATCTTCAGCTCGGCGTTCGAGCCGTCGTACTTGCTCTGCACGGTTTCCAGATCGCCGCGCAGCTTCATCGCGTTCTTCACGAGATCGGCGCGGCGCAGCATCAGATCCTGATACGCCTGGCTCGCCTGCAGATACTGCGTGTTCACCTGGTTGTACTGCTCGAGCGTGACCACCTGCTCGTTCAAGAGCTGCTTCACGCGGTCGCGCCGCTCCTGGTACTCGGACACGATCCGCTTCTGGTCCTGGATCTGCTTGTCCATGAGGCCGCGGCTCTCCGCGAGCGCGCCGATCTGCTGGTTGATCTGCTGGATCGTCGACTGGTATTCGAGCTTCACCGCATCCATCTGCTGATCGACCTCGACGCGCTGGCGCTTGATCGATTCGCGCATCCCCTGCGCGTTGTTCGCCTGCGCGACGAAGCTCGTGTCGCGCGTGACGCTCAGGAGCTTCTGGCCGGCCTTCACGTGCTGATCCTTCGTGACGAACACCTCGCGCACCGCCCATCCGGGCGGCGCGCCGACGCCGATCAGCCCCGTGCGCGGCGTGAGCATGCCCATCACGTTCTCGGTGTTCGCATACGTGAGGCGCACGAGCGCGACGACGAACATCACGAACATCGCGATCGACAGATAGCAGAAGAACCGCATCGACACCGGCACGTCGACGACGCCGTTGATCACCGTGCCGAACGTCGTGCCGCGCGTGAGCTTGCGCGGCGTCTTCTGCTCTCTCAGAGCGGTCATCCAGGTAGGCATGGGCGAAAACTCGTCAGGCGCTGCGCAGCGTCTGCGCGGCGGCGCGCGCGTTCGGCTCGAGCAACGGGGATGGCATCAGGTACGGCGTGAAGTGCTCCCAGAAGTGCCACTGTTCGGGCTGCTTCACGAGCGCTTCCTCGAGCTTGTCGGCGATCCGCTGATGGGTCGCCGCGACGCGCGACGATTCGTCCGCGACGCCGAGCATCCGCGACGCGGGCCGCGCGTCGAGCTCGACGAAGTGCATCTTGCACGTGTCGCGAAACGGCACGCCCGTCGCATACGACACGAGCATCGGGATGTCGTGCTCGACCGCGAGCTTCACGCCGCCGCCCGCGAGCCGCACCCAGCGGCCGCCGAGCCGGCATGCGTTGGTCTTGCCGAAGCGGCCGTGCAGATCGGAGAACAGCAGGAACACGGGCGCTTCCTTGCGCAAGCCCGTGACGAGCCGGCGCAGATGCACGCGCTGCTCGATGTCGATCAGCTCGATCTTGCCCGCGCCGTATTCTTCGACGAGGCGCAGCGCGTCGTCGAAGAACGCGCCCGGCGCGTCCTTGTGCATCACGATCATCATCTTGCGGTCTTCGGGAATCATCAGCCGCAGCTTCGTGACGAACAGCATCAGGTTGCCGAAGTGCAGGCCCGCGAGCATCAGCGGGCCGCCTCGCGCGAGCGCCGCGCGCAGCGCGCTCTCGCCGTCGCATTCCATCCGGTCGAGCAGCGCCTTCATCGACGCGATGCTGTGCGAGCGCAGCATCAGCCCCGCCACCTCGGCCTCGAACAGCTCGTGGACGATGCCGTCCGCGACGCCGCGGATGCGCACCGGATCGTCGTTCAGGTGCGCGCTCAGCATGTGCCTCACCGACATTTCGATCGACGAGCGGATCGACGGAAAGAGGCGCAGGCAGACGCCCGCGCACCAGCGCATCATGCCGAGCCCGCGCTCGGGCGAGCGGCCGAGCGCGATCCGCTTGACGATCCGCCGCACGAAAAAGCAATACGAGAACGCATTGAACAGAAAGAGCCGCATCAATGTCATCGCTGCACCTCCAGCTCCGGCTGCCGCTCGGGCGTCACTTCGGCGAGGCGGCCGTCGCGCATCTCGTAGATGCGATCGACCATCGACAGGATCGACGCGTCGTGCGTGACGAGCACGATCGTGCACGGCAGCGTCAGCACGTTGCGGCAGATCTCGTGCGTCGTCGCCTGATCGAGGTTCGACGAGAATTCGTCGAGAATCAGGAGCCGCGGCTCGCAATACAGCGCGCGGGCGATCAGCAGGCGCTGCATCTGCCCGGCCGACAGGAACTTCTGCGTGTCGCCGAGCGGCGTGTCGTAGCGGTTGTCGAGCTGATCGATTTCGCGGTCGATGCACGCGAGGCGCGCGGCCTCGTGCATCGCGCCGACGCGCGGCGCGGGCGCGAAGTTCGTGATGTTGTCGCGAATCGTGCCGCGGAACAGCTGATCCGACTGCGTGACGGCCGCGACGTGCTTTCGGTAGAGCCTCAGGTTCACCTCGGACAGATCGACGCCGCCCACGAACAGCGTGCCCGGGCTCGACTGATACAGCCCGCAGATCAGGTTCAGAAGCGTCGTCTTGCCGCTGCCGGTCCGGCCGACGATCGCGATCTTCGCGCCGGCCGGCACGTCGAGATCGATGTCTTCGAGAATCGCACGGCGGCCGCCCTTCGGTGTGTACGTCAGCGCACGAATCGACAGCGAGCCGTCGAAATGCTCGACCGAGCGCACCGGCGCGTCGGGCGCGGGCTCTTCGGTTTCGGTCTGCAGCACGTCGGCGACGCGGTCCATGTGCACCTGCAAGACCTTGCGCCGCACGTAGAGCTGGATCGAATCGATGAACTTGTCCGCGAACAGGTTCTTGTACTGGATGAACGCGTAGATGATCCCGATCGTGCTCTGCCCGTGCATCACGAGCCACGCGCCGTACGTGACGATGATCAGCTGCTCGACATGGACGATCCCCTTCGAGATCGCGTCGAACAGCAATTGCAGCCGCTCCTGCTGGCGAACCGCCTGCAGCTTCTGCGTGAACGCGTTCACCCACAGGCTGCTGCGCGAGGTTTCCGACGACAGCAGCTTGATCGAATGCGCGGAGCGAATGTTCTCGATGAGCAGCGCGTCGGCCTCGGCGCCGCGCGTGAGGATCTGCGACATCGCGTCCTGCAGCTGCGGCTGGATCGCGAGCCGCGACAGCGCGAACAGCACCATCCCCGCGAGGCTGATGCCGGCGAGCACCGGGCTGTAATACAGCATCAGCACGAGCGTGACGACGCACGTGAACACGTTGAGCAGCCCGCCGATCAGCCCGTCGACGAGAAAGCGGCCGATCTCCGACACCGACGCGACGCGCGAAATCGAATCGCCCGTGTTGTGGAACAGGTAATAGCCGATCGGCAGCCGCGCGAGATGCCCGACCATGTTCGACGACAGCTGCTGCGACACGATGTTGCGCAAGTAGCTCTTGATGTTGCCGACGAGGTTCGCGTACAGCGTGTCGAACAGGAACACGATACCGAACAGGATCGTCAGCAGATACAGGATGTCGACGTCGGTCTTCTTCAGCGCCTCGTCGATCGTGAGCTGCACGTACGACGGCCCGAGCAGCAGCAGCAACTGCGCGGCGATGCCGCCCCCGACGCCGAGCAGGATGCTCTTGCGAATGCCCGTGAGGCCCACCAGGTAGTCGCGCAGATGAATCTTGTCGGACGTGCCGACGTGCTTGAAGCCGATGTCCGGATTGAGCTCGAGCGCGTAGCCCGTGATCTGCGTGAGCGCCTGCGCGAGCGGCAGTTTCGTCTCGCCGAGCGCCGGATCGACGATGTGCACGCTGCCGTAGCAGACTTTCGTCAGCACGACGTAGTGGTTCATCCCCCAGTGCAGGATGCACGGCAGCTTCAGCGCGTCGATCTCGTTCGCCTCGAACTGGAGCCCGCGCGCGCGCATCCCGAGGTCGTTCGCGATCTCCATCAGATCGAAGAACGACAGGCCGGAATCGATCTTCACGGGATACCGGTTGCGCAGCGTGCGCAACGTCGTGTCCCGGCCGTGCCAGGTCGCGATCATCGCAAGGCACGCGAGACCGCATTCGGTCACCTCGTCCTGAAGAATGGGCCTGACTTTATTTGAGTTGAACCACATAGCTTGCGAATGCTGGACACGACAATGCCGGCCCGCGCCCGGCACGATGCGGCTCGAAGCCGTCGCGCGGGCACGGCGTGAACGCCGCGCCCCGGCTTCAGCGGAACGCGGCCTGGACGCTGCTTCGAGCCCGGCTTAGCTGCCGGACCCGAGCGCCATCTTGAATTGGTTGACGGCCTGGGCCTGGTATTGGGTCAAGAGCCCGTTGACGACGGGGCCGATCGATTGATTCGCGAGGGAAACCGTGTAGGCGGCCGAGTTGGCGTAGGCGGAGCCTCCGCCGCGGATCGCACGGGCTTGTTGCTCAGATATGGCTTGCATCGGGGTGGCCTTTACTCTTGAAGCAACGTCGTGGCCCGAATCCGCATCCGCCAGCGCGGACGACCCCATTCGGAGATGCCTCGACATCACTGTCTCCTGATCATTTCCTCCGATTGCCAACAAAGAAGAATGAATAGTGTTTATATATCTCGATTGGCGACGGATTACCGTTTTTGCAACTTGAACTTCAGACTATTTTACGCGGGGGGCGCCTCCCCGCGCAAATGCAACGGCTAGTGCTTACTTGCCGTTGCTATTGTAGTTCTTGGGATTCTGCAGGTAGCCGCCGAGCGTCGGCATGAACTGGCCGAGCGCCGTGAACAGCGGGCCGGATGCCGCTGCCAGCGTGCCCAGCGAGCTGATCGGGCCGCCGCCGTGAACCACCTTGGTCTGCTCCATCGTCATAACCTTCATAACTATCTCCTCGTAAAGAAAAAAAGACGACGTCAAGACTTCTCTAATAATGCCAATGGCCGTAAATAACCGAACGACGTTTATTTTTTATCGCTGCGATTACAAGCCGGAATCAGGCTATCATGCGCTCAAGATGGAAACAAGATGGCCGGCCTCGTCATATATGGGTTTTTGACGATCCGAAATTCACCAAAAAGATGCATGCGTTTCAACTCATTATTTAAAACGTTTAATTTGTAGCGTCGACCGCTTGACACATGGCAGGAGATGGAGACGGAGATGTTTGAAACAGCGAATTTGGGTGCCTCGTCTAAATTTTGGCATGCGGGTTTTCACTTAACGAGTAAATCCTTTCGCTTTCGAGCCAATGTGGCTTACGCCACCGTTTGCGCGGCATTCGTCGCACTCGGTACCGGTTCCGAAACGGCAAGCGCATTCTGTCTAGACGAGGTTTACCAGCATGCGGTTTCGAACGATCCGAAATTCCTGCAGGCGCGGGCCGAATACGACGCCGCGCGGCAGAAATTCCCGCAGGCGCGCGCGCAAATGCTGCCGCAGGCGAGCGCGCAGCTCGAATGGGGGCGCTACGGCACGCACGCGAACCTGTTCGGCATCGACGTGAGCGGCAACAGCACCGCCGCATACGGCGCCGCGCAGGTCACGCAGGCGCTCTTCAACATGCCGTACCTGTACGACATGAGCCGCGCAAAGGAATTCGAGGAATCGGCGCGGCAGCAGCTCGAAGTCGCGAAGCAGGAGCTCATCATGCGCGTGGCGAACGCGTGCTTCGATCTGCTGTCCGCGCGCGAGAAGCTGCAGCTCGCCGACGACGAGGTCGACGCGCTCGCGCGGCTCGAGAGCGACACGCGCCGCATGGCGCAGCTCGGGATGAAGACGATCGGCGACACTGCCGAGATCGAGGCGCGCAGGAGCCTCGCGCAATCGGACGAGGCGCTCGCACGCATCGACGTCGAGGCGCGCCGCGCGCGCTACGAGACGCTGCTCGGCTCCGCGATCGATTTCACGCGCTGGCCGCGGCTCGCGATGCACGGCACGTCGCCGCGCATTCCGTCGGGCGATTACCAGCCGCAGGACAACCCGTCGTATCAGCAGGCGTATCGCGACCTGCGCGTCGCGCGGCTCGCCGCGAAGCGCATCGGCGCCGAGCATCTGCCGACCGTCGACCTGTTCGCGTCGTATTCGCGCGGGCTCAATCCGAACCTGCGCGGCCTCACCGACAAATCCGACTTCCATCAGAGCGCGGTCGGCGTGCAGGTGACGATTCCGATCTTCTCGGGCGGCAGCGTGCACTACCGGCAGGTCGAGGCCGAGCACATCGCGACGCAGTACCAGAACCGGCTGCGCGAAGTCGAGCAGCAGTTGAGCACCGACCATCGCGAGACGCTGGCGGCGCTGCAGTCGATCGGCACGCGCATCCGCGCGCTGCAGCAGTCGCTGCAGGCGGCGCGGCTCGCGTACGATTCGTCGATGAAGGCGCACCAGGTCGGCTACAGCACGACGTACGAGACGCTGAACCTGCGCACCGACATCTCGAACATCCGCCAGAAGCTGTTCGAGAGCTATCTCGACGCGCTGAAGCTGCAACTGAAGCTGAAGGGCATTCTCGGCACGCTGGACGAGCAGTCACTCGTGGCGGTGGACAGCTTCCTCGCGAGCAACGCGGCTTCGCCGGATCAAACGAGCGAGTGAGCAGCCGCGCGATCCGGTGCGCGCGTTCGGCGCGCTCGGGCCGCGGACGTCTCGCGCACCGAAATGAAACGTCCCGCTTGCGCGGCACGACGATCGTGACGATCGTGACGATCGTGACGATCGTGTGACGCAAGCGGGACGTTTTCGTTTTCGCCGAAAGCCTCGCGACGAAGCGCGCGCCGGAACAGCGGCGCGGCAAAGACGCAGGAACGGCGGGAATGCGGCGGAAGCGCGCGGCGAAAACGAAACGCGCCGCCGGCCGATGCGCCACGCTTTCGCCACTTCGGTACTTCGGTACTTCGGTACTTCGGTACTTCGGTACTTCGGTACTTCGGTACTTCGGTACTTTACCGCTTTCGCCGCCCGGCGCTTCCGGCGGCGAGCGGCGAGCAGCGAGCAGCGAGCAGCGAGCGGCAAACGACGCTACACGCTCACTGAATCACGCGCGACACGCCGCGCCCGCGCGGGTCGGACACCGCCTCGGGCGTCTTGCCGTCGATCTGGATCGCCTGGATGTCGCCGCTGAAGTCCTGGCCCTTCAGCGTGTAGCCCTTCGCCTCGATGCCCTTCGCCAGATCCCCGTCGATCGGGTGGTACGGCTCCCAGAAGATCGTGTTCGGCGGCAGCAGCTGATGGTGGAAACGCATCGCGCCCACCGCGTCCTTCAGCGGCATCTTGAAGTCGTACAGGTTCGTGATCACCTGGAAGATCGACGTGAAGATCCGCGAGCCGCCCGGCGTGCCGATCACGAGCGCGACCTTGCCGTCCTTCGTCAGGATCGTCGGCGACATCGACGAAAGCGGCCGCTTCTTCGGCTCGATCGCGTTCGCGTCGCTGCCGACGACGCCGAACATGTTCGCCACGCCCGGCTTCGCGGAGAAGTCGTCCATCTCGTCGTTGAGCACGATGCCCGTGCCTTCGGCGACGACGCCCGAGCCGAAGTAGCCGTTGATCGTGTACGTGTTCGACACCGCGTTGCCCCACTTGTCGACGACCGAGAAATGCGTCGTCTCCGCCTTCTCGGGCATCGACGTGCCGAGGCCCGGCTGCACGCTCTTCGTGTCGGACGGCTTCTCCGGATTCACTTCGGCCGCGCGCTTCGCGATGTAGGCGTCGTCGGTCAGTTGCGCGACAGGCACCTTGTAGAAATCCGGATCGCCCAGGTACTGCGCGCGATCGGCGAACACGCGCTTCTCGATCTCGGCGATCAGGTGCACGTATTGCGGCGAGTTCAGCGTGACGCCGTCGAAGTCGGCCTTGCGGTCCGCCTTCATCTTCAGCAACTGGACAAGGCCGATGCCGCCCGAGCTCGGCGGCGGCGCGGTGATCACGCGATAGCCGTTCCAGCTCGCCTGGACCGGCTGCCGCCACACCGCCTTGTACTGGACGAGGTCCTGCTTCGTGATGAGGCCGCCGCCCTTTTTCATCGACACGGCGATCAGGTCGGCCGTCTTGCCGTCGTAGAAATCCTTCGCGCCGTCGTTCGCGATGCGCGCCAGCACCGCCGCGAGCTCCGGCTGCTTGAAGTTCGCGCCCGCCTTCAGGGCGGCGAAGTATTGGTCGAAGTTCGTCTTGCCGCCGAATTCCTTCGACGCGTCGACGCCGCGCTGCGCGAGCTGCTCGTCGACGATGAAGCCGTCGCGCGCGTAGCGGATCGCGGGCGCGAGCACCTGCTTCCACTTCAGCTTGCCGAAGCGCTTCTGCGCCTCCCACATCCCGGCGACCGTGCCCGGCACGCCGACCGCGCGGTCGCCGTACAGGCTCATGCCCTTGACGACGTTGCCGTCCTTGTCGAGGTACATGTCCCTCGTCGCGGCGAGCGGCGCGCGCTCGCGATAGTCGAGGAAGTACGGCTTGCCGTCCTTGTAGATGGTCATGAAGCCGCCGCCGCCGATATTGCCCGCCTCCGGATACGTGACGGCGAGCGTGAATGCGATCGCGACCGCGGCGTCGACCGCGTTGCCGCCTTCCTTGAAGATCTGCTCGGCGGCGTCGGCGCTGTATTTGTCGGCGACGGCGACGGCCGAGCCGTCGAGCACGACGCGCTGCGGACCTTTCGCATGAGCGGGCGCGCTCGGCAGGAAGCCGACGAAGGCCGCGCTCACGAGCGCGGCGAGCGCCGTCGACTTGAAGCGGTTCGTTGCGTTCATTGCATGTCTCCCATGTTGATCTCCTTGCAAATTGGGGCGCGAAAAGCTGACGAATAGGCTTATAGCACGGCTGCACGCGTAAACAAAAATGGGGCTTCGTAGTCGCGCCGGCCGGCGGGGCCCGGAGCGCGGCTCGTGGATGCGGCGTTGCATTGCATGGCGACAGGCTCGCACCGGATGACAAGCAGCGGCAATCGATACGCGGCATGCCGCGTGCGTGCCCCCGGCGCGCGAGCCGGCCGCGCCGCATCCGTTGCCCACGGCGGACGAATCGCGAAACGCCGGCGTTGCCCGGTCGCCGTTCGTGCAAGCGCGCGGCCGCTGCGTCCGCGCGCTCGTCGGAAGCTCGTCGCGCGTTCGTTGCGCCGAGGCACTGCCGATAATGTAGTTAGTTGCGCCAAGTTGCGCTGAAAAATCAGACGGCATCCGCCAATTGGCAACGGTTGCATGCCGATCAGCCTTGCCGCACCGCGATGATCGAAAGGATTGCTGCGTCGGCCGTGCCAAGCGCCCGCCACGCCGCGCGCAACTTCACGTTCGCATCGCTTGGCGCGCGCCGAAAACTTTTCTTCGCCGCTCCTGCGCGCCGCACGCCAAATCTGCGAAGATAGCGCCCCTTTTCGATTTCGGCCGCGCGCCGACGCAACACCGGCATGGCATCACACGCAGCACATCACGCAAGCGGCTGGGCCGCGGGCCTCGTCGCCGCGGCGCTCGTCGCGCAGGCGGGCGCCGCGGGACCGTGGCACGTCTACAGCCTCGCCGCATTCGCGGCGGGCGTCGCGGGCGGCACCGCGCCCGACTGGCTCGAGCTCGCGTGGTGGCGCCGCTCGCGGCGGCTCTGGGTCACGCACCGCACCGTCACGCACTGGGGCGTCGCGTGGGTGGCAATGCTCGTCTTCGCGTATCGGTCGCTCGGCCATCTCCACCCTTGGGCCGCGCCGCTCTTCGGCTTCGCGTGCGGCGGCCTCGTCCATCTGATCGCCGACTGGCCGAACCCGCTCGGCGTGCCGTGGCTGTGGAAACGCCATTCGCTGAACTGGTGGAACAGCGGGCATTGCGACCTGCTCGTCGTCGCGGCCGCGTGGGCGGGCGCGCTGTGGCTCGCGCAGGCCGCATGGGGGCACGCGACGCCGCTCGCGCACTGGCTCGGCTGGCTGCGCACGGTGTGACGCCGCCCGTCGACGGATACCGAATGCCAGACGCCGAATGCCAATGCCAATGCCGGACGCCAGACGCCAGACGCCGGACACCGGACGCCGGATGACAGATAACGGATGACGGATGACGGATGACGGCGATGATGACTCGAACGTCAATCGCATGACCGACGCGCCCGCTCGACGTGCGCTCGAAGGCAATCGCTCGATCGCCGATCGCTCGACCAGCAATTGCTCGCCCGGCAATCGCCCGGCCGGCATCCGTTCGATCCTGACCGCCTGGCCGACGATCGTTCGGCCAGCAATCGCCCGCCCGACGATTGGCCGGCAAGCGATCGCTCGATCGACGCCCGCGCGGCCGACCGGCGCCGGCTCGGCCGGCAGCCGTTCCACCGACGATCGGCAAACCGGCCGCCGATCGACACTGCTCCCGGCATGCGTCCGGGCCGCGCCGCGGCCGCGGGTAGAATGGCGAACGCGGCCTCGCCGCGCCCTTCGACGATCAGGCCGGATCGTTCCTGGACACAACGCACAAGAACATGACCGACGACATCACGACGCCTCCGCCTTCATCCGCCGCACGCCCGCTGCCGAGCTTCGGCCCGCTTCGCTGGATCGTCCGGCACTGGCGCGGCGACTACTCGCTCGGCATCGCCTTCTGGCTGAATCAATCGCCGATCTACGCGCTGCGGACGATCTGCAGCCAGGTGCTGATGACCCGAGTGTTCGAACGGCTCGGCGAAGGACAGGGACCGGGAGACAACGACGCGATCGCAAGCGCGCTGGCGGCCGTCCCGCCGGTGGTGCTCGCCGACGTCGCGCTGTCGCTCCTCAACGTCTGGTGGGTCGTCGGCGTCTGGCGCGCGGCCAGGCGGCACATCGCCCGCACCGGCCGCCGATTCTGGGCGCGCGCGGCACAGGTGACGGCGGCGCTCGTCGCGGCGCGCATCGCCTATTCGATCGTGGTCATTCCGCACTCGATCGAGACGCTCCAGCTCCTCGTCATCGATCCGGGGAGACTGCTCACGGACCCGGTCGGCACGCTGAAGAACTGGCTGTTCTGACGATCGCGCGCCGCTGGAGTTGTCGCTGGAGTTGTCGCTGGAGTCGCCACCGAAAGTGCAGCTGAAGTCGTTGCCCGAAGCATCACCGAGTTCGGCCAACGAGCGCGTCGCCAGCCCTGATGCCGACAAGCCATCGGCGACGCGAGGCGAATAACGTCCACGCCTTCGGAACCATTTTCGTTCGGCGCATGATCTCCGCGGGCATGTCGCATGTCGCATGTCGCATGTCGCATGTCGCATGTCGCATGTCGCATGTCGCATGCCCGCGTTCTGCGCCCTGCGCCCTGCGTTCTGCGTTCTGCGTTCTGCGTTCTGCGTTCTGTAGGCACGATCGCCCCGCCCTCGGCGCAACACGACCCCACCGTTAGTCGCATTCATGAGCCGCCCACGCTTCCCGCGGCCGGCTCACGCCCCGCGCCGCCCGCCGCAACGCACCACGTCCCCGCCCGCCGATCGCCTGCAATCCGCCCGCGCGTCTGGCACACTATCCGGCCGGGCCCCGCCTTGCGCCGCCCGCGCCCGCCCCCACCTACGGTTCCGATGGACGTCACCACCACCCGCCCCGCCGCCCGCGCGCTCGACGCGTTCCATCCCGTCGTCGCCGCGTGGTTCTCCGATACGTTCGCCGCGCCCACCGGCGCGCAGGCGCTCGCGTGGCCGCACATCAAGGCCGGCCGCTCGACGCTCGTCGCCGCGCCGACCGGCTCCGGCAAGACCCTCACCGCGTTCCTGTCCGCGCTCGACGATCTCGTGCGCGACGCGCTCGCGCACGGCGGCGCGCTGCCGGACGAAACGCTCGTCGTCTACGTGTCGCCGCTGAAGGCGCTGTCCAACGACATCCACGTGAACCTCGAGGCGCCGCTCGCCGGCATCGCCGCCGAGATCGCGCGGCGCGGGCTGCCCGCGCCGCAGATCCGCACCGCGGTCCGCACCGGCGACACGTCGCAGGCCGAGCGCGTCGCGCATCGCAAGCACGCGCCGCACATTCTCGTCACGACCCCGGAATCGCTGTACGTGCTGCTGTCGTCCGAATCGGGCCGGCGCATGCTCGCGAGCACCCGCACCGTGATCGTCGACGAAATTCACGCGCTCGCCAACAACAAGCGCGGCAGCCATCTCGCGCTGTCGCTCGAGCGGCTCGACGCGCTCGCCGGCCGCAAGCTGCCGCGCATCGGGCTGTCCGCGACGCAAAAGCCCGTCGAGGCGGTCGCGCGCTTTCTCGTCGGCGGCCGCGACGACGCGCCGCCCGATTGCGCGATCGTCGACACGGGCCACACGCGCACGCGCGATCTCGCGCTCGAATTGCCGCCGGTGCCGCTCGGCCCGGTGATGGCGAACGATGTCTGGGAGCGCATTTACGACCGCATCGCCGAGCTCGCGGCCGCGCACCGCACGACGCTCGTGTTCGTCAACACGCGCCGGATGGCCGAGCGCGCCGCGCGCCATCTCGCCGAGCGCCTCGGCGCGGACGCGATCGCCGCGCACCACGGCAGCCTCGCGAAGGAGCACCGCTTCGACGCCGAGCAGCGCCTGAAGCACGGCAAGCTGAAGCTGCTCGTCGCGACGGCGTCGCTCGAGCTCGGGATCGACATCGGCGACGTCGACCTCGTCTGCCAGCTCGGCTCGCCGCGCGGCATCGCGCCGTTCTTGCAGCGCGTGGGCCGCTCCGGGCACCGGGTCGGCGGCGTGCCGAAGGGGCGGCTCTTTCCGCTGTCGCGCGACGAGCTCGTCGAATGCGCGGCGCTCCTCGATTGCGTGCGGCGCGGCGAGCTCGACGTGCTGCGCATCCCGCACGCGCCGCTCGACGTGCTCGCGCAGCAGCTCGTCGCCGAAGTCGCGTGCCGCGAATGGGACGAGGACGCGCTCTACCGCTGCGTGACGCGGGCCGCGCCGTACGCGACGCTCGCGCGCGAGCAGTTCGACGACGTGCTGAAGATGCTAGCCGAAGGCTTCACGACCCGGCGCGGCGCGCGCGCCGCGTATCTGCATCGCGACGTCGTCTCGCACACGGTGCGCGGGCGGCGCAATGCGCGCATCGCGGCGGTCACCTCGGGCGGCACGATTCCCGACAACGCCGACTACGCGGTGCTGCTCGAGCCGCAGGGCGTGAACATCGGCACCGTCAACGAGGATTTCGCGGTCGAAAGCCTCGCGGGCGACGTGTTCCAGCTCGGCAACCAGTCGTACCGGATCATCCGGATCGAGACGGGGCGCGTGCGCGTCGAGGATGCGCACGGGCAGGCGCCGAACATCCCGTTCTGGATCGGCGAGGCGCCCGCGCGCAGCGACGAGCTGTCGGCGGGCGTCGCGCGGCTGCGCGCGCACGTCGACGCGCTGCTCGCGCGACGCGATGCGGATGCCGCTCGGGCGGGAGCTGAGGCGAACTCGGGTGCGAACGCGAACGCGAATGCGAATGCGGGAGCGGGAGCGGGAGCGGGAGCGGGAACGGGAACGGGAACGGGAACGGGAGCGGGAGCGGGAGCGGGAACGGGAGCAGAGGCAGAGGCAGATAAAGATGCAACGAGAAATATCGCCGCGCCGCGCGGCCGTCGCGTCGCGGCGCGCCCCGCTGCCGCCGCCGCATCGCCGCGCGCCGCGACGCACGCCGAAACCGTCGCGATCGCCGTCACCGCAACCGAATCTGCCGCAGCCGAATCTGCCGCAAGCGCATCTGCCGCAACCGAAACCGCCGCATCCGACGCCGCCGCCGAGCCGCGCCGTCTCGCGCCCGTGCTCGCGTGGCTGACCGGCGAGCTCGGCGTCGACGCCGAAGCCGCGCGGCAGATCGCCGACTATCTCGCGCGCGCCCGCGCGGCGCTCGGCGCGCTGCCGACGCAGGACACGCTCGTGATGGAGCGCTTCTTCGACGAATCGGGCGGCATGCAGCTCGTGATCCATTCGCCTAACGGCAGCCGGATCAACCGCGCGTGGGGCCTCGCGCTGCGCAAGCGCTTCTGCCGCACGTTCAACTTCGAGCTGCAGGCGGCGGCGACCGACGACGCGCTAATCCTGTCGCTGTCGCACGCGCACAGCTTCGCGCTCGACGAAGTCTGGCGCTATCTGCGCGCGGCGAGCGCCGAGCACGTGCTGATCCAGGCGCTCCTCGACGCGCCGCTCTTCAACGCGCGCTGGCGCTGGAACGCGACGACGTCGCTCGCGCTGCCGCGCTTCGCGGGCGGCCGCAAGGTCGCCCCGCAACTGCAGCGAATGAAGAGCGACGATCTGCTCGCGACCGTGTTCCCCGATCAGGTCGCGTGCGCGGAGAACATCGTCGGCGAGCGCGAGGTGCCGCGGCATCCGCTCGTCGACCAGACGCTCGACGATTGCCTGCACGACGCGATGGACACCGAAGGCTGGCTCGCGCTGCTGCGGCGGATCGAGTCGGGCGACGTCGCGCTCGTCGCACGCGATCTGCCCGCGCCGTCGCCGCTCGCGGCCGAGATCCTGAACGCGAAGCCGTACGCGTTCCTCGACGACGCGCCGCTCGAGGAGCGCCGCACGCAGGCGGTGCTCGCGCGGCGCTGGAGCGATCCGGAAGCGGCCGACGATCTCGGCGCGCTCGACGCGGGCGCGATCGACTCGGTGCGCGGCGAAGCGTGGCCGCTCGTGCGCGAGCCCGACGAAATGCACGATGCGCTCGTCGGCCTCGCGTGCGTGTCCGACGACGAGATCGACTCGCACGACGGCTGGCGCGCGTGCGTCGAGCGGCTCGCGGCCGGCAAGCGCGCGGCCCGGCTCGCGCTCGCGAACGGCCGCGGACTGTGGCTTCCCGCCGAGCGCGTCGCGTGCATGCGGGCGCTGTACGGCGCGAACGCCCCGCTCGATCCGCCGCTCGAGCCGCCGGCCGGCTTCGACGCGCCGTGGGAGCCCGACGCGGCGCTCGTCGACGTGATTCGCGCGCGGCTCACGGGCTTCGGGCCGCTCTCGGCCGACGCGCACGCGGCGCCGCTCGCGCTGCCCGCGTCGTCGGTCGCGATCGCGCTCGCCGCGCTCGAGCGCGAAGGCTACGTGCTGCGCGGCCGCTTCACGCCGGGCGCGCGCGACGACGAATGGTGCGAGCGGCACCTGCTCGCGCGCATCCACCGGTACACCGTGAAGCGCCTGCGGCGCGAGATCGAGCCCGTCGAGCTCGCGGACTTCATGCGCTTCCTGTTCCACTGGCAGCGCGTCGCGCCCGACACGCGCGGCATGGGCAACGACGCGCTCGCGTCGGTCGCCCATCAGCTCGAAGGCTTCGAGGCCGCCGCGAGCGCGTGGGAAGACGAGCTGCTGCCCGCGCGGCTCGCCGATTACGTGACGGGCGGCCTCGACGAGCCGTGCCGCGCCGGCAAGCTCGCGTGGGCGCGGCTCGGCGCGCCGGCGAAAGCCGCGAGCGCGCCCGTGAAGACGACGCCCGTCGTGCTGCTGCCGCGCCGCGAGCTCGCGCTCTGGCAGGCGCTGCGCGATCCGGCCGCGCAGCCGGCGCTGTCCGCGCGCGCCGAGCGCGTGCGCGCGACGCTCGCCGCGTACGGCGCGATGTTCTTCGACGAGCTCGCCGCGCACGCGCGCCTGTTGCCCGTCGAGCTCGAGCGCGCGCTCGGCGAGCTCGTCGCGGCGGGGCTCGTCAACGCGGACAGCTTCGCGGGCCTGCGCGCGCTGATCAGGCCGGCCGCGCAGCGCGGCGCGCACCGGCCGTCGCGCGCGCGACGCGGCGGCGCGCTGATCGGCGGCATGGACGACGCGGGGCGCTGGGCGCTCGTGCAGCGGCTGCCGCTCACGCGCGCCGATTTCGACGAAATCGGCGACGGCGGCGAACGCCGCGCATTTGGCGAAGGCGACCCGTCCGGCGAACCCGGCGAAGACGGCGAAGACGGCGAACGCGGCGAAGACGGACGACGTGCCGGCAACGGCCTCGCTCGCGCCGGCGACGCGCAACACGCCGCCGCGCCTGCCGACGCCCGCGTCGAGCGCGCGATGCGCGCGTCGCCGCCTCCGTCCGGCCGTCGTGCGATCGCGCCCGCCGCGCTCGAGCACGTCGCGCGGACGCTGTTGCGCCGCTACGGCGTCGTGTTCTGGCGAATCCTCGCATGCGAAGCCGGATGGATGCCGAGCTGGCGCGAGCTGCTGCCCGTCTACCGGCGGCTCGAGGCGCGCGGCGAGATTCGCGGCGGCCGCTTCGTCGCGGGGCTCGCGGGCGAGCAGTTCGCGCTGCCCGACGCGATCCCGATCCTGCGCGACCTGCGCCGCCGCCCGGCCGAGGGCCTGATGCAGTGCGTGAGCGGCGCCGATCCGCTCAACCTGACGGGCACGCTGCTGCCGGGCGACCGCGTGCCCGCGCTCGCGGGCAACCGGGTCCTGTTCCGCGACGGCGTGCCGGTCGCGTCGCTCGTCGGCGGGCAGTTCGCCTTCGCGCCCGAGCTCGACGCCGTCGAGCGGGACGACGCCCGCGCGAGGCTCGCACGGCATCGATGACGCGGGCGGCCGCGCGGCGGAGGCAATGACAGCTCGTGGCTCGTGGCTCGCGGCTCGCGGCTCGCGGCTCGCGGCTCGCGATCAAATCACGATTGACTCACGATCAAGCCGAAATCGGCTCACGATCAGCTCACGATCGGCTCGCAACCCACTCGCAACCGGCTCGCAACCGGCTCGATCCGGACTCACGCCCGGCGAGCCGCCTACCAGAACTGGTCGGTAGTTATTTTCAAGCCCCGCTCGAATAATCGATGACGGGTGACGCCTGCACACTCGCCGCATCCCGCGACGGGCGCGTCCGCCGCCCGAGCCGATCCGGCCGGTGCGGCCGCTCCGGCGGATGGGCTGCTCGTCCGCCGCTTCAGCCGACCGCCGATCGTCCCTCATCCAAGCGCATCCACTCCGGAGGTTTCGCCATGGCCACGCTATACGTCACCAACGCGGACAATGAGATTTTCGCGACCGTCAACGGCCTGGTCGTCTACGACAGGAAGACCGAGGGCAATCCCACCTTCTCCGACCAGGTCGACCTGACGCCGTATCTCGCCGACGGCCTCAACACGCTGATGATCGTCGGCGTCAACTGGGGCGGCCCGGCCACGTTCAAGGGAACCGTCGTCGTCGGCAAGATCGAAAGGCCGTTCTCCTTCACCGCGCCGAGCACGCCGAACGGCATCGTGTTCCATCAGGCGTTCGTGATTCCGCAATAAGCGTTCGCAGCGGACAGGCGGGATCAGAGGCGCCCCGGCCCGTCTTTCCGCGCCGAATCGAACCGAACCGAACCGGCAAGTCGGCAAGTCGGCAAGTCGGCAAGTCGGCAAGTCGGTGAATTGTAGACGCGGCGAACCGGAGACTCGGCGACGCGGGCCGCTTCATTCCGCCGAACGCGGTCCGCCGCCTCAAGCAAGCGCCCCGCTTCCTCATCTCGTTTCGAAACAATCCACGCCGGCCGCGACAAACCACTAAACGCCCGCACGCCGAAGCCGCCGCCATCCACCATCATCGCCGCTCCGGTTGCGCGTCGCGCGCCGCCCGGCCGCCGCGCGCGCACGCACGCACGCACAGTCACACGCCCACCAGGAGACCCGATAGATGAACGCCCCCGTCGAGCGCGGCGCCACGGCCGCGCCGCACCATGCCGGCTCGCTGACGATCCTCCAGGGCACGGCGCTCTACGTCGGCGCCGTGCTCGGCACCGGCGTGATCGCGCTGCCCGCGCTCGCGGCCGAAGTCGCGGGCCCCGCGTCGCTCGTCGCGTGGGCGGCGCTCGTCGTGCTGTCGATTCCGCTCGCCGCGACCTTCGCCGCGCTCGGCGCCCGCTATCCGGACGCGGGCGGCGTGTCGACCTACGTGCGCAACGCGTTCGGCCCGAAAGCGGCGGCCGTCGTCGGCTGGTGCTTCTATTTCGCGGTGCCGGCCGGCGCGCCCGCCGCCGCGATGTTCGGCGGCGCGTACGTCGCCGCCGTCACGGGCGGCGGGCACGCGACGGTGATCGCGTCGGCCGCCGTGCTGATCGCGATCGTCGCGGCCGCCAATGCGTTCGGCGTCACCGTGTCGGGAGGTGCGCCAGCTGCTCGCAGCCGGCCTGGTGGACGAGCTTCGGCTGCTGATCTATCCGGTCATGCTTGGGCGCGGCAAGCGCTTGTTCGGCGACGATGCGCTCGCGTGCGCCTTCACTCTCGCGCACTCGACGGCCACGCCCGGCGGCATGCTGATGGCCCGCTACCTGCGCGACGGCGAGGTGCGCACGGGCGCGTTCGAAGAAGTCGCATGACGATCCGCGCTGCAAGAGCATGCATTCCGGCCGACTCCGCCGACGCACGAATGGCGGCCTGACAAGCCATTCGAGCCGAACCCGTTTCTCGGACCGGCCTGATACGCTCCTCGCCGCGTCGGACCGCGCGCGTCGGGCGACGCGCGGAGCGCGCCGCGCCGGGCGCTCAGTCGCGCCGCGCCCATTGCGCCGCGCCCATCGTCGGCGCCGAGACACGCCGAGCCCATGGGGCGGCCCGCGCCCAAGCGCCCCGAACGGCGAGCGACCGATGGCAATGGCGATGGCGATGGCGATGGCGACGACAGCGGCGGCGCGAACGCGAACGCGGACGCCGCGTCAGCGCGCCCCCTTCCCCCGTGCGTCGATCTCGTCGCGCAACCGTTCCTCCCGCTCCCGCAGCTCGGGCGTCATCTCCGCGCCGAAGTCGTCCATGTCGAACAACGGCCGGATCTCGATCTCCGAATCGCCTTCCATCGGATTCGGGCAGCGCTTCACCCATTCGAGCGCCTCGTCCATCGACGCGACCTTCCACAGCCAGAACCCCGCGACGAGTTCCTTGGTTTCCGCGAACGGCCCGTCGATCACGGTCCGCTCGCTGCCCGAAAAGCGCACCCGCTTGCCCTTCGCGCTCGGATGCAGGCCCTCGCCCGCGAGCATCACGCCGGCCTTCACGAGGTCTTCGTTGAACTTGCCCATCGCCTCGAGCAGTTCCGTGCCGGGCATCTTGCCCGCTTCCGATTCGTTCGTCGCCTTCACGATCACCATCACACGCATCGTCGTTTCTCCTCGAGTCAGTGGGTTGCGCCGCGCGGCCGCCGGGCACTGCGCGGCGCGGCTTCGTCCTGCGGCTACGACACAGCGACGAACCAGCCTCGCCGAATTCGACACCTTCGCACAGAAAAACGACCGCACGCCAGCCCGCGCGGCCGCGAGCGGCTCCGGCCGGCGCCGTACCGCCGTTTGCGGCAGCGCAGCGCGGACGCGGCCGCCCGCCTCCCGGGCCGCGGCGCGAATGCCATAATCGCGATTCATTGCGCAGAATCGGAACCCCACCATGCAAAACTTCGACAATCCCCTGCACGACCGGGAAGCGGGCTTCGCCGACGCGACGCAGGACACGACGCGCATCGACGATGTCCGCATCGGCGCGGTGCGCCCGCTCATCTCCCCGGCGCTGCTGCAGGACGAGCTGCCCGTGCCGCCCGCCGTCCAGGCGCTCGTCGAGCAGAGCCGCCAGGCGATCGGCGGCGTGCTGCACGGCCGCGACGACCGCCTCGTGACGGTCGTCGGCCCGTGCTCGATCCACGATCACGACCAGGCGCTCGACTACGCGCGCCGGCTCAAGGCCGCCGCCGACGCACTGCGGGACGACCTGCTGATCGTGATGCGCGTGTATTTCGAGAAGCCGCGGACAACCGTCGGCTGGAAGGGCTACATCAACGATCCGCGCCTGGACGGCAGCTTCCGCATCAACGAAGGGCTGCGCGCGGCGCGCCGTCTGCTCCTCGACATCAATGCGCTCGGCCTGCCCGCGGGCACGGAATTCCTCGATCTGCTAAGCCCGCAGTACATCGCGGACCTGATCGCATGGGGCGCGATCGGCGCGCGCACGACCGAGAGCCAGAGCCACCGCCAGCTCGCGTCGGGCCTGAGCTGCCCGATCGGCTTCAAGAACGGCACCGACGGCGGCGTGCAGATCGCGGCCGACGCGATCGTCGCGGCGCGCGCGACCCATGCGTTCATGGGGATGACGAAGATGGGCATGGCCGCGATCTTCGAGACGCGCGGCAACGACGACGCGCACGTGATCCTGCGCGGCGGCAAGAAGGGCCCGAACTACGACGGCGCGAGCATCGAGGACGCCTGCGCGGTGCTGCGCGCGGCGAGCCTGCGCGAACAGGTGATGGTCGACTGCTCGCATGCGAACTCGAACAAGTCGCACCTGCGGCAGGCCGACGTCGCCGAAGACCTCGCGCGACAACTGTCGCACGGCGAGCGGCGCATTACCGGCGTGATGATCGAGAGCAACCTGGAGGCCGGCCGGCAGGATCTGAAGCCGGGCGTGCCGCTGCAATACGGCGTGTCGATCACCGACGCGTGCCTGAGCTGGGCGCAGACCGAGCCCGTGCTCGACACGCTCGCGCGGGCGGTGCGGCGGCGGCGCGCGGCCTGACGGCGCACGCTCCGAAATCTCGCAGTTGCCGCCCGCCCGATGCGGGCGGCGGCGCACAATTCGCCCTCGCGAGCCACACAAACCCCTAGGGCCAGTTCACGCCGGCAGCGGACTCGCGAACGTGCCTTTGCGCCCGCAGGGCAAGGAGAGAGAGGAGGCGCAACAGCCGTCGCCATTGCAACGACGAACCACGCCGCAATGCGGGCGCACGGGCACGTTCCCGTGATCGAAAAAATCCTTCGAGGGGCCGGCCGCCAGAAGGACCGATCGCTGCGCGGTGCTCCTCGCGAATACGTCGAGTATTCGCTTCGTCGCGATCCTCGCGCTCGGCCCTCCTGGCGGCCGGCGCAAGCCCGTTACCAGCGTGAACCGGCCCTAGAACACATCGACGAGGAATCCATGAGCGCCAGTGCGGATATCGATGCGGCAGTCGCCGGACAATACAGCGGGTTCGGGCGGTTCGGAGAGCTTGAGCAGTTGGCGCGGCTCTTCGACCGGCCCTTTCTGATCGCCGTCCGCGACGCGCTCCTGACGACGGCCCACCCGGCTGAATCGCTTCAAATCTCGATGGGCTGGATCGACAAGAAGCCCTATGCGGACATGCAACCTTACGGCGTCGTCGATTGCCACGGACACGCGATCACCCGCCCGGTCGAGTTGGGCGACGCCGCCATTTTCGTGATCGACGCATTCACCAGGCACGGCCAAATCACGCTTCGCCGCGGCCGGGGCCTGATCGTCCAGGCGAAGGCCGCGCCGAGCGCGCAACAGCCGAAGGTTCCCGTCACGTCGTTGTCGGCGTCCAATCCCGATGCGTCGACCAACAAGGAACTCGCCCTGTTGTCGGCGTGGCCCCCGTTCGACTTGCATCGAGCGAACGGGCGCAACGGCCTGCTGGGCAAATTCGCCGTGCCCGGCACCTCGCATACGCCGCCCTACGGCTGGTATGCGGCCGCGCCGAGCCGCAAGAGCACGGGCTGGAACACGAACGGCCTGTGGCCGTCGCGCTGGATGTGCGCGCCCGCGATACAAAATGCGCGTTGCGACACCACGTTCGGCGAAATGCTCGTCGCGCTGTTCGACGGAGGCGCCGTCCAGGGCGTCCAAGTGGGCGCGCCGTGCTACCCGACGAGCGGCAGGTACGCCGCCATCGATCACGCCGGCTCCCACTCGTCGCGAACCGCGACGGATTGGGATCGTCTCTGCACCACCCTGATCGGGCTCCCCAAGAAATATGAAGTCACGTCCGGCTCCCACGGCGTGCTGGCGTCGATTCCGTACGTCCCCGGCTTGGCGAGCGCGATGTCGAACAGCGCGATCGGACATTCGCTCGCCTGCGCCATCTGGAAACGACGATATCCGGTCGTCGTCATCCATCGAACCCGGCCCGATTGAGCCGGAATTCGGCGGGCGCCGAATTCCGTGAGGCGCTCGTTCGCACGCCGTCGACGCGCTTTGGCCTATGCCGTCACGACGGTCAGCGCGAAACCGTCCCAGCCTTTCGAGCCGACGGTCTGCAGCGCGGTCGTCGACAGGCGCGGATGCGCGGCGATCAGGCGGAAGTATTCGCGCACGCCGATCGCGTCCGGATCGTGGTTGCGCCGATCCGCGACGCGCCCCTGCCGCACGACGTTGTCGGTGACGATCACCGTCCCCGCGCGGGACAGCGCGACCGCGAGCGGCAGGTATTGCGGATAGTTGTCCTTGTCGGCGTCGACGAAGATCAGATCGAACGGCTCGGCCCGCTCGGCGATCAGCCGCTCGAGGCTGTCCTTCGCGCGGCCGGCGACGACCGTCACGACGTTCGCCAGCCCCGCGCGCGCGATGTTCTCGCGTGCGAGCGCCGCGTAGTCCGGATTGGCCTCGAGCGTGAGCAGCACGCCGCCCGGCGGCAGCGCCCGCGCGAGCCAGATCGTGCTGTAGCCGCCGAGCGTGCCGAGCTCGAGAATCCGGCGTGCGCCGCGGATCGTCGCGAGCAGGTTCAGGAACTTGCCCTGATTCGCGGTGACGTTGATGGCGGGCAGGCCGGCCGCCCGGCTCGACGCGAGCGCCGCGTCCAGCGCCGGATCGGACGGCGCGAGCTGATCGCAGAGGAAATCGTCCACCGCGCTCCATTGTCGTTCGCTCATCGCGCACCTTTCGCGTGTCGGGAAAGGCCATTCTATGTCCGGCGGGCGCGCCGTCGTGTTGCGGTGATGCGCGGGATTTGCGTGTCGGGCCGTCAGGCGGCGGGCGAATTCGGGGAGGCGGCGGGCGGCGGGCGGCGGGCGGCGGGCGGCGGGCGGCGGGCGGCGGGCGGCGGGCGGCAATTATGGGGCGACCGCGTTGTCGCCGGTCAAGTCGTTTGGGCTGCTCGCGACGGTCGCATCGTTCGCTTCGTTCATGTCGGCCGTGTCCTTCGAATCATTCGAGACGTTCGCGTTGTTCGCGTTGTTCGCGTTGTTCGCGTTGTTCGCGTTGTTCGCGTTGTTCGCGTTGTTCGTGTCGTTCGTGTCGTTCGTGTCGTTCGCGTTGTTCGCGTCGTTCGTGTCGCGCGCTTCGCTCACGTCATCCGAGTCGTTCGAGCCATCCGATCCCCCCAACCGCCCTAGGCCGCCGAAATCGCCCGAAACCGCCGGCGCACGCGCCGAGCGCCCCGAAGCCGCCCATTGCCGGCCGCCTCATCCGAGCCCGACGTCGACGACGCGATTGCGCCCGCTCGCCTTCGCCTGATAGAGCGCGCGATCGGCCGCCTCGACGATCGCCGCGACGCGCGGCGCGGGCGCGCCGTCCGGCTGCCACACCGCGACGCCGACGCTGACCGTCACGAACCCGACTTCCGACCCTTCGTGCTCGATCCCGAGCATCCGCACGCCGAGCCGCACGCGCTCGGCGACGACGAGCGCGCCGCCGCGCGGCGTGTCCGGCAGCACGACGACGAACTCCTCGCCCCCGTATCGCGCGACGACGTCGCCGAGCCGCGCCGCCTGCTGCGCGATGCAGCGCGACACGGTCGCGAGCACCTCATCGCCGACGCGGTGCCCGTACGTGTCGTTGTAGCGCTTGAAGCGATCGATGTCGACGAACAGGATCGCGAGCGGACGCTCGCCGTACACCGCGCGCCGCCATTCGCGCTCGAGCGTCTCGTCGAGCGCGCGCCGGTTGTGCAGCCCCGTGAGGCTGTCGGTGCCCGCGAGCCGTGCGAGCGCCGCTTCGGCCGTCGACTTGCGCCACAGCGAATGCGCGAGATACGCGCTCATCAGGACGAAGATCAGCGCGAACACGCCCGTCAGCACGCCGAAGCGCCACGCACGAGCGCGCCACGTCTCGTAGATGTCGTCTTCGGCGATCGCCACCTGCACGATCAGCGGAATTTCGTCGAGCCGCCGATACAGGTAGAAGCGCTTCACGTGATCGATCGGCCCGGCGTCGAAGAACTCGCCCGAGCGGCCGAATTGCGCGCGCGTGTAGATGCTCGTCCCGCTCAGGTCGAGGCCGATGAATTTCTCGTCGAACGGAATCCGCATCACGATGCGCCCGTCCGCGTGAATCAGCAGGATCGCGCCGTGCGGGCCCGCATCGGCCGCCGCCAGCAACTGCTGAAAGTACGCGAGGCGCACCGCGAGCAAGACGACGCCCGCGAACGAGCCGTCCGCGCGCTCGACGCGGTGCGACAGCGCGACGCACGGCTCGCCGTCGCGCGACGGCAGGCGGTACGGCCCGCTCAGATACGTTCCGGGCCTCGGCGCGTCGCGCAGCGCGGCGAAGAAGTCGTACGACGCGAAGCTCGCCGTGGGCAGCGGCCCGTTCGCCGATGCGAGCTGCACGCGCCCGTGCGCGTCGAGCACGTACAGCGTGCCGGCCTCCCTCGCGGCCGCCGCGGAATCGAACAGGACCGAGCGGCGCAAGTCGGCGGGCAGCGCGGCGATCCTGCTGTCGCCGAGCTGCGCGGCGATGCGCGCGAGAGTCTCGTCGTACAGGTGAAAGCCGCGCGTGACGTCGCGCGCGATCATCTGCAGCGTGTTGCGCGCGGCGCCTTGCGCGTGCTCGAACGCGTCGTCGCGGCTGTCGCGCAGGATGGCCGCGCAGATGGACATCATGACGATCGCGACCGCCACCGCGCCGGCGATCACCATGTAGCCGAGCGGCATCCGGTGTGACGGTCCTCGCCGTCCGCGCAAGCCGGCATGTATCGATTTCATGCTTGTCTAGATGAGCGCGACGCGCTTCGTCACGGAAAAGATCGCCGGCCATTGCCCCGAAGCGCGCCGCGCGGCGCGCATCGGGACGACGCGCGATCGCGCGCCGCCGTGCCGGAAGAATCGGAATATTCCGACCGCGAAGCGCCTCGGCGCGCCGAATCGGCGACACGGGCCAATCGATCGGGGACATTTCGAATCGACGTCGCGGAACGCGACGAGCGGCCATTTTATCGGACGTTCGGCGCGATGTTGACTTTGCGCGCGGCGATTCGATTCACGTCGCCGGAAAGCGCTCAAGAATGCCGGATCGACGCCGATAACGCCCACGTCACGCGCGATCACGCGATCGATTCCACCATGCCCGCGCGGCCGGGCATGGCGCCTTCGCCGCGCTGCGTCGCGCTTCGTCACGCTTCGTCGATGCGGATGCGCTTGCGCGCGCGGTCCCGTTCGTCATAATTCTGCGTCACGCGCGAGCGCGAGCGCGGGCCGAACGACGCGCGCGGCCGGGCACGTCGTTCGTGTCAAAAACCGAAACGTCGACGCCGAACGCATTCGAATCGCAACACGCCGTTGCCGGCCTAGCGGCCCACCCATCCTGTTCGCCATGACCCACGCCAAATCATCGTCGTCCATTCCCACCGAACTGCTCTACATCGGCGCGGCGGGCGAGCACTACATCATGTCCGAGTGCTTCCGCCACAACATGGAGGCGTTCAAGCTGCCGATCGACAAAGGCTTCGATCTCGTCGTGACGCGCGCGTACCGGCATCTGTCGCGGCTCGACGACGCGCCGAAGCCGGTCGATCGCAACGCGCCGGAAACGCCGATCTACGTGCAGGTCAAGAGCCGCCAGGCCGCGCCGATCGCACCACCGAAGCAAAAAGGCGAGCGGCCGAGCTGGGAAGGCTATTTCTCGATCAAGCCGGCCGATCTCGAGCTGATCTGCGCGACGCCCAATTCGGCGCTCGCATGCGTGCTGTTCGTCGATACGCGCGGCGAGCTGATGCGCAGCCGGACCGCGTACGCGTGGTGGATGTCGAGCGCCTACGTCAGCAAGATGCGCGATGCCGGGCACTTCATCGCGATGCCGAACAAGGACACGCTCGAGCTATGGGTGCGCTACGTCGAGCCGGCGCCGGACAGCGAGTTCAATCAGAACACGTACGTGTCGTTCTTCAAGCAATGCCAGATCAAGGGCGCGGCGCCGGGCAAGAAATCGAGCGGCTTCCTGCTGTCGGCGGAGCGATTCGATTTCGGCAAGCTCGGCATGGAATGAGCGGATGGACGTCGCGCGTCACGCCCCGCGCTTTCGCGTGCCGCGCGCCCGCTTCGGCGCACCCTGCCCGTCGCGGCGACTTCGCCCGCCCGCCGCGCCGAGCCGCCGCCGCGCGACCGCCCGCACGGCCTCGATCAGCGAGCGCGCGACGGGCGAGAGCTGCGCATCGGTGCGCAGGATCAGCCCGACCGGCTCGTCCGCGCCCTCGACGGGCAGCGCGAGCCGCACGAGCGTGCCCGCCGCGAGATCGTATTCGGCCGCGTAACGCGGCACGAACCACACCGCGTCGTTCTCGAGCGCGAGCGCGCGCGCGACCGACACCGACAGCACCTCGACGAACGATTCGAGCGGCGGCGCGCCGCACGCGCTCAGCAGTTGCTCGGCCGCCTGGCGAATCATCGTGCCGTACGGCGGCAGCACGACCGGATGGCGCGCGAGCTGCGCGGCGGGCGCGGCGCTCGCCGCGAGCGGATGGCCCGCGCGCACGACCGCGACGAGCGGCTCGTTGTACAGGTGCTCGAACGACAGCCCGACCATCCGCTCCGGCTCCGACAGCCGCCCGATCGCGCACTCGATCGCGCCCGCCTTCAGCCGTTCGAGCAGCTCGGCGTTCGCGACGGTCGCGATCCGCACGACCGCGCGCGGCCATTCGCTCGCGAGCGCCTGCAAGACGGCGGGTGCGAGCGACGCGGCGACGGTCGGCAACATCCCGATCTCGAGCGTCGCGGCCGCGCCGCCGCCCTCGCGCGCGAGGAGCCCGACGCCCTGCCGCAGCGCGAGCACGCACGCGCTCGCGTGCGGAATGAACAGTTGCCCCTCGCGCGTCGGCCGCGCGCCCTGACGGCCGCGCTCGAACAGCTTCACGCCGAGGATCGACTCGAGCTCGGCGATCGTCTTCGACACGGCCGGCTGCGTGATCGACAGGCTTTGCGCGGCCTTCTGCACGCTGCCGAACTGCGCGACCGCGAGAAAGCACTGCAGGTGCCGGAACTTGACCCGGCCGTCGGCAATCCGGTGTTGCATAACGTCTGGTTATACGATTAGCGATAAAACATCATTTTGCATAACTTTCCGGATTAGCTAAAGTCCCTCCATCCCGCCTTGACAACCATCAACCCGGAGACGATCCCGATGGATTCCTCGACGCTCGCGCCGCGCGACTGGCCGTCGCATCCCGCGTACATTCATCCGCCGTACCGCTCGTCGGTGAAGCGCGGCCCGACGCAGCCGCTGATCCCGCTGAAGGAAAAGCTGCGCAACCAGCACGCGCCCGTCTATGGCGCGGGCGACCTCGGCCCGCTCGACCACGACCTGACGAAGAACGCGGCGAAGAACGGCGAGCCGCTCGGCGAGCGGATCATCGTCACGGGCCGCGTGCTCGACGAAGGCGGCAAGCCGGTGCGCAACACGCTCGTCGAGGTCTGGCAGGCGAACGCCGCGGGCCGCTACGTGCACAAGGTCGATCAGCACGACGCGCCGCTCGATCCGAACTTCCTCGGCGCGGGCCGGTGCCTCACCGACGAGAACGGCCGCTACCGCTTCCTCACGATCAAGCCGGGCGCATATCCGTGGGGCAATCATCCGAACGCGTGGCGGCCGAACCACATCCATTTCTCGCTGTTCGGCGACTATTTCGGCTCGCGGCTCGTCACGCAGATGTATTTCCCGGGCGATCCGCTCCTCGCGCTCGACCCGATCTTCCAGGGCACGCCCGAGGATGCGCGCGATCGCCTGATCTCGCGCTTCTCGATCGGCACGACCGAAGAAGGCTTCGCGCTCGGCTACGAATTCGACATCGTGTTGCGCGGCCGCGACGCCACCCCGACGGAGCGCTGAACATGACGACGCCGAAACAGACCCCTTCGCAAACCGTCGGCCCGTACTTCGCGTACGGCCTCTGCCCGCAGCAGTACAACTTCGATCTGAAGAGCCTCTTCACGCCCGAGATCGCGACGCCCGACGCGGCAGGCGAGCACATCCTGCTCGTCGGCCGCGTGATCGACGGCGACGGCAACGCCGTCGGCGACGCGGTGCTCGAATTCACGCAAGTCGACGGCGAGGGCCGCTATCCGACGTCGCGCGACGACGCCGCGCAGCGCGGCTTCAACGGCTTCGCGCGCGTCGGCACCGGCACCGACGCGCAGAACCGCTTCGTCGTGCGAACGGTGAAACCGGCGCGCACGTCGGAGACGGACGCGCCGCACGTCGACGTGACCGTGATGATGCGCGGCATTCTCACGCATGCGTTCACGCGGATCTACTTCGACGACGAAGCGGCCGCGAACGAAGCCGACGCGGCGCTGAACACCGTGCCGGCCGAGCGCCGCGCGACGCTGATCGCGAAGCGCGACGCGCAGGCGAACGGCGTGACCGTTTATCGCTTCGACATCCGCATGCAGGGCGAGCGGGAGACGGTGTTCTTCGACGTCTGAGCGCGACGCGAACCGCGCAACCGTTCGGCACCGGCGTGCGAGTTCGCGCACCGCCGACGGCGCGCGCTTCGTCTTCGTCTCGCCTCACCTCGCTTCACGTCGCGTCACACCGCGCCGCAAGGCGGCGGCATGCGTGACGCGCGCCGCTCAGCGCAGCATGAACGACATCGCCGACAGGCAGTTCAACGTTCGCACGACGTGCTCGATCGACGGCGCGGCGAACCGCAGCGTGAGCGCGTCGACGCGCTCGAGCGACGGCCACTGGCAGAAGAGATCGGCGGCCGCGACGGTCTGTGCGCGCAGCTCGCAGGCCGCCGCGCGCGGCGCGTGCGGGCGCGCCAGGTGCGCGACCTCGCGCGCCTGCTCGACCGCCTGCCGCGCCGCGACGCCGATCGCCGCGCACGCGGCGGCGGGCGTCATCGACGCGCCACTCGCGAATCCCGTCGCCTCCTTGACGGTCACGAAGCGCGCGGCCGGAAAGAGCGGCCGCGTCTCGTCGACAAACACGTCGTCGCCGGACAGCAGCGCCACGTGCGCGCCGTATTCGTGCGCGAGCGCGCCGTAGAGCCCGGCCTCGCCGGCTTCGCGCCCGTCGAGCAGCACGCGCGCGAACGCGCCGCTGTTGATCGTGTGCGCGAGCAGCCCGCGTGTGCCCGCCTTCGCGTGAAAGCCGATCATGAACACGAGATCGGGCCCGGCTTCGAGGCCCGCCATCATCCCGAGCGTGCGCGGCTTGCCGAGCACGACGCGCGCGCGGGCGTCGATGCCGTCGGGCAGCAGGTTGCGAAAGCCGCCGTGCGAATCGTTGACCCACACGCGCGTCGCGCCGCCCGCGAACGCGCCTTCGACTGCCGCGTTCGCCTCCGCCGTCATCCAGCGGCGCGCGCGCTCGTATTCGGGATTGCCGGCGCGCGTCTGCTCGGCGCTCACGACGCCCGCCACCCCTTCGATATCGGTCGAAATCAGCACTTTCATCGGTTTGCCTCGCGCGATGCGCGCATCCATCGTTCGACTTCCGGCGCGGCGTCGCGCAGCGCGCGGCGCGCGTGGCCGTCGCGGCCCACGACGCTCGTCGCGCGCCACAGCGCGTCGACGATCGCCTGCTCGACGCTGTCGGCCGCGGCCGCGAAGAGCGGATCGAGCGCGGCGTCGGCGACGAGCGCCGGCAGCGCGATGCGCTCGGCGTCGTGCGGCACCGTGTACGCGGTCGAGAACGCGAGCGCGATGTCGCCGCTGCCGTGGCCGTACACCGAGCCCGTGCGCGCGAGGCCCGCGGCCGCGCGCAGCGCGACGCGCCTCAGCTGCCGCGACGACAGCGGCGCGTCGGTCGCGACGAGCATGATGATCGAGCCCTGCTCGGGCGGCGGCGCATCCGGCCGCGCAGCGGCGGCGTCGGGCGCGAGGCCGCCGGCCGCTTTGCTGTTCGCGCGGGCATTCGCGCAGTCACCCGCATCGTGCGCCGCGTCGCCGGCGCGGCCCATGCCGCCCGTGCCGCCGGTGCCGCCGGTGCCGGCCTCGTCCCGCGCCGCGCCCGCGCCCTGCGCGCCGGCCGCCGCCTGCGCGCCGCCCGCGTCCCGCGCGGCGATCATCCGCCCGACCGGCACGCCGTCGATCGTCAGCATCGGCAGCCGGCCGAAGTTCGCGAGCACGAGCGCGCCCACCGTCCACGATTCGCCCGCCGCGCGCGCGACGCGCGACGCCGAGCCGATTCCGCCCTTCAGGTCGAAGCACGACATCCCGCGCCCCGCGCCGACCGCGCCGCGCGCGAACCCGGGCCGCGCGTCGGCAAGCGCCTGCGCGTAGTGCTCGGGCGTCACCGCGAACGCGTGCTGATCGTTCAGATAGCCGTCGTTGCATTCGAACACGAGCGGATTGACGGTCGGCCACGCGCGGCCGATCTGCGGATTCGCATCGATGGCCGCGCGGATCTGCGCGTGCGCGAGCGCCGCCACGCCGAACGTGTTCGTCAGCGCGAGCGGCGTCTCGAGCACGCCGAGCTCGTCGAGCTGCACGAGCCCGACGCTCTTGCCGAAGCCGTTGATCACCGCCGCGGCGGCGGGCACCTTGTCGCGATAGACGTCGCCCGCGTGCGGCCGCACGACGCTCACGCCCGTCTGCACGCCGCCCGAATCGAGCGTCGCGTGGCCGACCGTCACGCCCGCGACGTCGGCGATGCTGCAAAGCGGCCCCGCCGGCAGCGCGCCGACGTGCGGCGCGGCGTCCGCCCGATCCGCTGCGCGCGTCACGTTCACGCCGCCCGCCGCGTCCGGCCCGCCCGCTGCGTGCGCGCCCATCAGCGCCGCTCCAGCTTCGGGTCGAGCGCGTCGCGCAGCCCGTCGCCGAGCAGGTTGAACGCGAGCACGGTCAGGAAGATCGCGATGCTCGGAAAAAGCGCGACGTGCGGCGCGTTCACCATGTCCGCGCGCGCCTCGTTGAGCATCGCGCCCCACTCGGGCGTCGGCGGCTGCGCGCCGAGGCCGAGGAACGACAGGCTCGCGGCGGTGATGATCGACGTGCCGATGCGCATCGTGAAATAGACGACGACCGACGACACCGTGCCCGGCAGGATGTGGCGCATGATGATCGTGCGGTCGGACGCGCCGATGCTGCGCGCGGCCTCGACGTAGGTCATCTGCTTGAGCGCGAGCGTGTTGCCGCGCACGAGCCGCGCGAACGCGGGCACGCTGAACACGGCGACCGCGCAGATCACGTTGACCATCCCGTTGCCGAGGATCGCGACCACGCCGATCGCGAGCAGGATGCCCGGGAACGCGAACAGCACGTCGGCGACGCGCATCGTCGCGCGGTCCCACCAGCCTTCGTAGTAGCCGGCCAGCAGGCCGAAGAACGTGCCGATCGCCGCGCCGAGCGCGACCGAGAAGAAGCCCGCGGCGAGCGAGATCCGCGCGCCCGCGACGATCCGGCTGAAGATGTCGCGGCCGAGCGAATCGACGCCGAACCAGTGCGCGGCCGACGGCCCCGCGTTCAACGCGTCGTAGTCGAAATAGTTCTCCGGGTCGTACGGCACGAAATGCGGGCCGACGATCGCGACGGCGACGAGCAGCAGCACGAACGCCCCCGCCGCGAGCGCGACGTGCTGCTTTCTGAACTTGCGCCAAAACTCGCTCCACGGCGTGCGGATCGCGGCCGGCGCGGCGGCCGGGGTGGTAGGAACAGTCGCGTTCATGCTCGCCTCACTTGAAACGGATCGTCGGGTTGATGACCGCGTACAGCACGTCGACGGTCAGGTTGATCAGGATGAACTCGAGCGAGAACAGCAGCACGATCGCCTGGATCACCGGGTAGTCGCGCATCGTCACCGCATCGACGAGCAGGCGGCCGAGCCCCGGCCAGTTGAACACCGCCTCGACGACGATCGAGCCCCCGAGCAGGAAGCCGAACTGCAGCCCCATCATCGTGACGACCGGAATCATCGCGTTGCGCAGGCAGTGCTTGAGCACGACCACCGGCTCGCGCACGCCCTTCGCGCGCGCGGTGCGCACGAAATCCTCGTGCAGCACCTCGACGAACGACGCGCGCGTGAAGCGCGCCATCACCGCGGCCACGGCCGCGCCGAGCGTGAGCGACGGCAGCACGTAGCTTCTCCACGAGCCGTCCGGCACCACGGGCAGCCAGCCGAGCTTCACCGAGAACACTTCCATCAGCAGCATCCCGAGCGCGAACGCCGGAAACGAGATGCCCGACACCGCGAGCGTCATCCCGACGCGGTCCGGCCAGCGGTTGCGCCACACGGCCGACGCGATGCCGATCCCCATGCCGAAGAGCGTCGCCCAGGCCATGCTGACGACGGTCAGCGACAGCGTCGGCATGAAGCGCTCGCCGATCTCGGTCGCGACGGGCCGCTTGCTGCGCGTCGACGTGCCGAAGTCGCCGTGCGCGATCCGCGCGAAGAAGTTCGCGAACTGCGCGGGCAGCGGCTTGTCGAGGCCGAGATCGGCGCGCACGAGCGCGACCGTCGCGTCGTCCGCCTCCGGCCCCGCCGCGAGCCGAGCGGGGTCGCCCGGCAGCAGGTGCACGAACAGGAACACGAGCACCGCGACGCTCAGCAGCGTCGGCAGGAGCCCGAACAATCGTTTGACCAGAAAATTCAGCATGCGCTTGCCTCTCGATGCGGCGCGCCGACGGGCCGCGCGCCGCCTACGCCCGATGCGCGCGGATCGGCGGATTCGGCGCAATCGCGCCGATCCGGCGGGCCGCCCGGGCCGCGTCGCGTCACTTGATCGCGATCTCGTCGAAGTTGAACGAGCCGTCCGGCATCACGTAAGCGCCCTGCAGGCGCTTGCTGCGCGCATAGACGATCTTCTCCTGCACGAGCGGAATCCACGGCGCGTCGGCCCAGATGCGCTTTTGCGCATCGCCGTAGAGCGTCGCCTTCTTCGCGCGGTCGGTGGTTTGCAACGCCTTCGCGAGATCGTCGTCGACCGCGTCGTTCTTGTAGTACGCGGTGTTCATGAGCTTCGGCGGAACCGACGACGACGCGAGCAGCGGCGAGATCGCCCAGTCGGATTCGCCCGTCGACGCGGACCAGCCGGTGTAGTACATCCGCACGGGCGCCTTCGCCGGGTCCTGCGCGCTTTCGACCTTCGCGACCCGCTCGCCCGCCTCGAGCGCCTGCACCTGCGCCTTCACGCCCACCTGCGCGAGCTGCTGCTGGACGAACTGGATCGCCTTCTGCGAGGTCGAGTTGTTGTACGCGGACCAGAGCGTCGTCTCGAAGCCGTTCGGGTAGCCCGCCTCCTTCAGCAGCGCGCGCGCCTTGGCCGGATCATACGGCCACGGGCCGAGCTTCACCGCGTAGTCGACGCCCTGCGGCACGATGCCGGCCGCGGGCGTCGCGTTGCCCGAGAACGCGACCTTCGCGAGCGCGTCCTTGTTGACCGCGTAGTTGAGCGCCTCGCGAACCTTCGGATTGTCGAACGGCTTTTGCATCACGTTCAGGCTCACGTAGCGCTGGATGATCGACGTGCGCTCGATCACGTCGACTTTCGGGCTCGCCTTCAGGTCCGCCGTCTGCTCGAACGGAATGCGGAACGCGAAATCGGCTTCGCCCGTCTTCATCAGCGCGGCGCGCGTGTTGTTGTCGACGACGGGCTTCCAGTCGATCGCGTCGATCTTCGGATAGCCGGGCTTCCAGTAGCCGGCGAACTTCTTCACCTTCAGGTCGTCGGTCTGCTTCCATTCGACAAACTCGAACGGGCCGGTGCCGACGGGGTGCAGCCCGATGTCGCGCCCGTACTTCTTCAGCGCGGCGGGCGAGATCATCACGGCCGACGGATGCGCGAGCACGTTGACGAACGCCGAGAACGGCTCGGTCAGCGTGACCTTCACCGTGTACGGATCGACGACTTCCGTCTTCGCGATCCGGCGGAACAGGTTGTAGCGCTTGAGCTTGTTCGCCGGATCGGTCACGCGGTCGAAGTTCGCCTTCACCGCGGTCGCGTTGAAATCGGTGCCGTCCTGGAATTTCACGCCCTGGCGCAGCTTGATCGTGTAGACCTTCGCGTCGGCGCTCGCGTCGTAGCCGGTCGCGAGCACGTTCACGAGCTTCATGTCCTTGTCGAAGCCGAACAGGCCTTGGTAGAACGATTTCGACACCGCCTGCGACAGCGTGTCGTTCGAATCGTACGGATCGAGCGTGGTGAACGTCGAATCGACGGCCATCACCGCGGCCCGCTCGGCGAACGCGAGCGACGCGGACGACATCGCGATCACGCCCGCGCAGGCGACGAAAAGCGCGCGCGGCGAGAACGGCAAGAACGAATGCGGCGTAGTCATGGGTGGGCTCCTTGGCGATGCTTCGTAAGTGCGTGTGACTGGGTTCGTGTGGTCCTGCTGGCGTCGTTCGGCGGGGCCGGGTTTCGTGCGGATGGTCCGGGGCCTCGCGTCATCGGCTTGCTGCGCTCTTCTCGACTTCCTCTGCTGATTCGATGCCGCTCGCGCATCGCGCGCGCGGCGTTTGCTTCGTCCCGCGGGCGCATCGCGCTCGCGTATTGCGTCTGCGTATTGCATCTGCGTTTTGCATCTGCGTTTTGCATCTGCGTTTTGCATGCGCGTGCCGCAATTGCGTATCGCATTCGCACATCGCGCGCTCGCGCCGCGTTCGCCTGCGGCGCTCGCGCGCCATGCATGCGCCGCGCGGCTCGCCCATTTCGCGCCCGCGCTGCGCCGCGCCTCCTCAATACGCGCCGCCGACCCGATGCTCGGCGACGAAGTGGTCCGGCCCGACCGCGACGAGCGGCGCGACGACGGGCTCGTCGCCGATCGCGCGGATCGGGCTCGGCAGCTCGTCGGCGGGCAGCGTGCGCTGCGCGTGTCGGCGCGCGGGATCGGCGATCGGCACCGCGCTCATCAGCTTCTTCGTGTACGGATGGCGCGGCGTCTCGAACACCGCGCGGCGCGGGCCGATCTCGACGATCTGCCCGAGGTACATCACCGCGACGCGATGGCTGATCCGCTCGACGACCGCCATGTCGTGCGAGATGAACAGATACGCGACGCCGAGCTCGCGCTGCAGGTCGAGCATCAGGTTGACGATCTGCGCCTGCACCGATACGTCGAGCGCCGACACCGATTCGTCGGCGATCACGACCTTCGGGTTCAGCGCGAGCGCGCGCGCGATCGCGATCCGCTGGCGCTGGCCGCCGGAGAATTCGTGCGGATAGCGGCGCGCGGCGTCGGCGGGCAGGCCGACGCGCTCGAGCAGCCAGTCGACGCGCGCCTGCGCCGCCTTGCCGCTCGCGACGCCGTGCACGAGGAGCGGCTCCATGATCGAGAAGCCGACTGTCAGGCGCGGATTCAGCGACGCGAACGGGTCCTGAAAGATGAACTGGATGTTGCGGCGCAGCGCCTGCAGCGCGCGGCCCTTCAGCGCGCCGATCTCGCGCCCCTCGAATTCGATCGAGCCGCTCAGGCTGTCGACGAGGCGCAGCAGCGAGCGGCCCGTCGTCGACTTGCCGCAGCCGGATTCGCCGACGAGCGCGAGCGTCTCGCCCGCGCGCAGCTCGAAGCTCACGCGCTCGACCGCGTGCACGTATTGCGACACGCGGCCGAACGCGCCGCTCTTGACCGGAAAGCGCGTGACGAGGTCGCGCACGCGCAGCAGCGGCGGCGACGCCGGATCGATCGCGGGCTGCGCGAAAGCGCCGGCGGCGCGCGCGTGCGCCGCCGGCGCGGCGGTCGATGCGGTCGATGCGGTCGATGCGGTTGCAGCGGTTGTAGCGGTTGTAGCGGTCGATGCGGCAGAATCAAGCGAAGCAACCGGGGCAACCGAACCAACCGATGCGGATGCGGATGCCGCGTCGCCCGACGCGGGCGCGGCGTCGCCGTTCTCGACGACGACCGCATCGCCCGTGACCGGATCGAAGCGCAGCAGCGGGAATTTCGCGGGCGCGTCGGTGCCCTGCATCGAGCCGAGCCGCGGCACCGCCGCGAGCAGCGCCTTCGTGTACGGATGCGACGGCGCGGCGAAGATCGCATCGGACGCGCCCTCCTCGACCTTCTCGCCGCGATACATGACGAGCACGCGATCGGCGACTTCCGCGACGACGCCCATGTCGTGCGTGATGAAAATCACGCCCATGTCCATCTCGTCCTGCAGCCCGCGGATCAATTGAAGGATCTGCGCCTGGATCGTCACGTCGAGCGCGGTGGTCGGCTCGTCGGCGATCAGCAGCGCCGGCCGGCACGACAGCGCCATCGCGATCATCACGCGCTGCCGCATCCCGCCCGAGAGCTGATGCGGATGGCGCGCAAACACGCGGCGCGCCTCGGGAATGCGCACGAGATCGAGCAGGCGCAGCGCCTCCGCACGCGCTTCGCCCGCGTTCTTGTTCTGGTGCAGCGCGATCGCCTCGCTGATCTGGTCGCCGACCGTGAAAACCGGATTGAGCGACGTCATCGGCTCCTGGAAGATCATCGCCACGTCCGCGCCGCGCACGCTGCGCAGCGCCGACGGCGACGCGCGCACGAGATCGAGCGTCGCGCCGTTGCGCCGGCGCAGCGCGATCCCGCCGCCCGTGATCGCGCCGCCGCCGTGCTCGACGAGGCGCATCAGCGCGAGCGACGTCACCGATTTGCCGGAGCCCGATTCGCCGACGATCGCGAGCGTCTCGCCGCGATCGACGTGGAACGACAGCCCGCGCACCGCCTCGAACGCGGCGCCCTCGCGGCGGAACGTGACGGACAGCCCGTCGACTTCGAGCACGCGCTGCTCGCGCAGGCTCGGGGCGGTTCGGCTCGCGCTCATCTTCCGGCTCTCCTGTGTCTGCGCGGCTGGCGGCGTCACGCCGCCTCCTCGCGGTAGATCGCGGTCACGGGCGCCTCGCCGACGCGCGCGTAGCCGCGGTACATCCCCTCGGTGTTGAACGGCATCGCGAGGTTGCCGCGCGCGTCGATCGCGATGACGCCGCCGCGCCCCGCGATCCGCGGCAGCTTGTTCATCACGACGTCGTACGCGGCCGACGCGAGCGACGCGCCGCGGTATTCGATCTGCGCGGACACGTCATACGCGGTCGCGAGGCGAATGAACATCTCGCCCGTGCCCGTCGACGACACCGCGCACGTCGCGTCGTTCGCGTAGCAGCCCGCGCCGATGATCGGCGTGTCGCCGACGCGCCCCGGCTGCTTGTTCGTGATCCCGCCCGTCGACGTCGCCGCGGCGAGATGGCCGTGCAGATCGCGCGCGACCGCGCCGACCGTGCCGTGCTTGCGGTCCGGATCGAGCGGCTGCGGCGCGAACGCGACGGCGCCGTTGCCGTTACCGTTGCCGTTACCGTTGCCGTCGCCGGACGCGAACGCCGTCGCCGCGTCGTGATCGAGCATCGCGCCCGCCGCCTGCCGCGCCTTCAACCACTGCGCGCGGCGGAACTCGGTGTCGAAGTAGCCCGGCTCCGCGAGCTCGAGCCCCTGCGCGGCCGCGAACGCGTCGGCGCCCGCGCCGGCGAACATCACGTGCTCGCTCGCCTCGAGCACGCGCCGCGCGGCGAGCACCGGGTTGCGCACGCGCGTCGCGCAGCAGATCGCGCCCGCTTTCAGCGTCGCGCCGTCCATGATCGCGGCGTCGAGCTCGTGCGTGCCGTCGGCCGTGTAGACGGCCCCGCGCCCTGCGTTGAAGAGCGGGCAATCCTCGAGCATCCGCACGGCGACGCTGACCGCGTCGAGCGCGCTGCCGCCCTCGGCGAGCACCTTCTGCGCGGCGGCGAGGATCGCGTTCAGCTCGGCGCGGTACTGCGCTTCGGCGTCGGCTGTCATTGCCTGACGCAGGATCGTGCCTGCGCCGCCGTGAATCGCAACGATTGCGGTTGAGGGTGAAGTCATCGGTCGGTTTTCCTGGAACGGCGCGGCGGGCGCGGCGGCGCGACGCACGCGCCCCGCGCCTCGAGCCACGGCAGCATGAATTCGGTCACTTCGGCGGCCGCGCGCGCGGAGCGCTGCGAGCGATGCGCGACCGCGTCGATCAGCGCCTCGAGCAACGCGAGCACCGCGGCCTCGGACGTCGCCGCGAGCCGGCGCTCCGCGTGCACGAAGAGCGCGCGCGTGGCGAACGGCGCGATCGGCGAGTCGGGCCCGTCGGTGATCGCGAGCACCGGCGCGCCGCGTTCGGCCGCGCGGCGCGCGAGCTCGATCGTGTCGTGCACGTAGCGCGGAAACGCGATCGCGACGACGAGATCGTCGCCGCGCGCGTTGAACAGGCGCCGCGCGGCGTCGGTCGGGCCGCCGAGCAGCGCGAGCGAGTGCACGTTGTCGCGATACACGGACAGCCCGTGCTCCATCAGCCCGGCGAGAAACGCGCTCGCGCCCATCCCGACGAGGAAGATCCGGCGCGCGGCGAGCAGCGAATCGACGGCCGCCTCGACGTTCGCGCGATCGAGCCGCCCGCGCGTGCGATCGAGGTTCGCGAGCGCCTGCTCGAAGCTCGCGTCGATCAGCTCGCCGCCGCGCGCGCCCGCTTCGCGCTCCTGCGCGGAGCGCAGCCGCTCGACGGGCGCGAGCGTCGCCTCGAAGCCGCGCACGAGCGCCGCGCGCAGCGCCGGATAGCCGTCGAAGCCGAGCGCGCGCGCGAAGCGGTTCGCGGTGGCGATCGATGCGTCGACCGCGTTCGCGAGCTCGTCGATCCGCATCGTCGCCGCGCGGAACGGATTCGCGAGCACGTACTCGCCCATGCGCCGATGGATCGGCGTGAGCGACGGCAGCGCGGCGGCGATGCGCGCGGCGATCGACGGTTCGGCGTCGAGCGGTGTGACGGTCGGGCTGGAACTGGACATTCGGCGGTCGGGACGATGCGCTGATTGATGAAAGTAAATTTACACAATAGGAAGAAGAGAAAAAATAAATTTTCATCGGGGTTTGCACTGCCTCCGGGCGAGCGCCGCCAGCCCGCGCCACAGGGCGCGCGGCGCGATCCGCGCGCGCATTGTCAGGCAACTTCATCGAATAGCTTACAATTCGTCAGTTTCGGCCTGCATCCTCGCCGTTGCAGCCCCTCCACCCCGCGCCTCGCGCGCGCCGCCGCCTCCGCGCCGTCCACATCGTCCCCATGCCGGGCTCGGCCGCCGCGGCGCGCGCCCCGCGACGCGTCCTTTTTCCGGAGATCCGCTCATGCCCTCATCCCGACCTACGCCGCGCACGACGCTCAAGCCGCAAGTCGTCGTGCCGTCGCTCGCCGCGATCGGCGCGCTGCTCGCTGCCTGCGCGCTGCGGCCGAGCGAAGCCGGCGCGCTCTTCGGCGCCGGCCAGCAGTGGATCGTCACGCGCTTCGACTGGTTCTACGTGCTCGCGATCACGACCTTCCTGATCTTCCTCGTGCTGATCGCGGCGAGCCGCTTCGGCAACATCAAGCTCGGCCCGGACGACGCCGAGCCCGAATTCAGCTTCGTGTCGTGGACCGCGATGCTGTTCGCGGCCGGCATGGGCATCGGCCTCATGTACTTCGGCGTCGGCGAGCCGATCCAGCATTACCTGTCGCCGCCGACGGCCGCGGGCGGCACGCCCGCCGCCGCGCGGGAGGCGATGCTGATGTCGTTCTTCCACTGGGGCCTGCACGCGTGGGCGACGTACGGCGTGATGGGCCTCGTGCTCGCGTATTTCGGCTTTCGCTACAACCTGCCGCTCACGCTGCGCTCGGGGCTTTATCCGGTGCTGCGCGACGGCGTGAACGGCTGGATCGGCCACGCGGTCGACGCGTTCGCGCTCGTCGGCACGCTCGCCGGGATCGCGGTGACGCTCGGCTACGGCGTGCTGCAGCTGAGCGCGGGCCTGCATACGGTCGCCGGCTGGGACACCGGCAGCGATGCGTTCCGCGTCGGCCTCGTCGCGGTCGTCGTCGCGCTCGCCGGGCTCTCCGCCGCGAGCGGGCTCGACAAGGGCGTGCGCCGGCTGTCCGAGCTGAACCTGATGCTCGCGTTCGCGCTGCTCGCGTTCGTCGTCGTCGCGGGGCCGACGTCGTTCCTGCTGCGCGCGATGGGCGACAACCTCGGCGAATATCTGTCGAAGCTCGTGTCGCTGTCGTTTCGCACGTACGCGTACGAGACGCCGAACGAGCAAGGCTGGTTCGGCGGCTGGACGCTGCTCTACTGGGCGTGGTGGGTGTCGTGGTCGCCGTTCGTCGGGATGTTCATCGCGCGCATCTCGCGCGGCCGCACGATCCGCGAGTTCGTGATCGGCGTGCTGCTCGTGCCGACCGCGTTCAACCTCGTCTGGATGACCGCGTTCGGCAACAGCGCGATCTGGCTCGACACGCACGCGGCCGCGGGCGCGCTCGCGCAGACCGCATCCAACGTCGACGCGCTGCTGTTCCGCTTCTTCGACTACCTGCCGCTCACGCGGCTGCTGTCGATCGCGGCGATCGTGCTGATCGCGGTGTTCTTCGTGACGTCGGCTGATTCGGGCGCGTTCGTGATCGACGCGATCGCGACGCGCGGCGCCGCGCATTCACCCGTGTGGCAGCGGCTCTTCTGGGCGGCGGTGCTCGGCGTGACGGCCTCGGTGCTGCTCGTCACGGGCGGACTGAAGGCGCTGCAGGCGCTCACGCTCGTCGCCGCGCTGCCCGTCGCGCTCGTGATGCTCGCGCTCTGCTACGGGCTCTGGCGCGGCCTGAAGGCCGACCACGCGCACTACTCGCAGGACATGGCGCCCGCGACGAGCTTCTGGACCGGCCAGCACTGGCGGCACCGCCTGTCGCATATCCTGCGGCAGACGACCGACGCCGAGGCGCGACAGTTCGTTGAGCGGACAGTCGAGCCCGCGCTGCGCAAGGTCGCGGACGAATTGAAGGCGGGCGGCGTCGACGCGCACGTCGCGCGCGACGACGACGATGCGGTGCGCCTCACGGTGCCCGCGCCCGCGCAGCGCGACTTTGTGTACGGCGCGCGGGTGTCGCGCAAGTCCGCGCCCGCGTTCCGAATCCGCGAGGCGGCCGAGCCCGAGCCGCAGCGCGAGCACGTGTACGAGGTGCTGACGTTCTTCGCGGACGGGCGGCTCGGCTACGACATCGAGTATCTGCGCGGCGACGAGATCATCGCCGACGTGCTGCGGCAGTACGAGCGCTACGTGTCGCTCGCGGCGGACACGCGCACGCATCTGCTCAATCGCGCGCCCGAGCATGCGGGGCCGGAAGGCCAGCCGCCGCGGTAAGCCGCGTCGCCGGAGAAGGGCTCGCGCGGCGCGTGCGCCGACGGACGCGGGCGGCTCCGGCGGCGGGCGCAGGCGAGCGAGCGGGCGGCGCGGATCGGTTCGGTTCGGTTCGGTTCGGTTCGGTTCGGTTCGGTTCGGTTCGGTTCGGTTCGGGGCGGCTCAGTTCAGCTCAGTTCAGCTCAGTTCGGCCCGGCCCGGTTCGGTTTGGCCCGGTTTGGCCCGGTTTGGCTCGGCTCGGCTCGGGTCGGCCCGCTCGGCTCGGTTCCGTTTGACGCGACTCGGCGCGGCGCGCGAGTGCGTCAGCGTCGCCGCGATGCGTTCGCCCCCGTGCGGCGGCCCAAGCCGCCGCCGCACGGACCTTCCAGACCGCCCGGACCGCCGACGCCGCCCGCGCCCGCCGCCGCGAGGCCAAGCGCCGTCCTTCTTCGCGCCGCGCGCACCGCAAAGGCCGGCCGCGAATCACCCGCCGTAAACCGCGTCGCGCACCTCGACCGTCAACGGCCCCGACATCCCTTCATACGCGGTGTTCGTCATCAGCAGCACGGTAAGCCCGCGCGCCGCGTCGACGAACCAGGAATGCCCGTAGACGCCGCCCCATTGCAGCGTCCCCGCGCTTTGCGGCGACTGCGCGAGCGCCGGATCGGACAGCACCGCGCCGCCGTAGCCGAAGCCCCAGCCGGGGCCGCGCGTCTCGGCGGCCGGCCCCGTGTGATCGGTGCGCATCGCGTCGACGAGCGCGGCGGGCAGGAAGCCGTCGCCGCCCGTGCGGATCGTCTCGAGCATGCGCAGCACGTCGTCGGCGCTGCCGTACATGCCCGCGCCGCCCGACGGAAACGCCGACGCGTCGAACGCCCGCGACGGCGCGAAGCGCACCGCGACGCCTTGCCCGTCGGGCAGCGGCACGTCGAGGTTGTCGGTGATCCGCGCGGGTTCCGGCGCGGCGTTCGCGTACGCCACCGCGAAGCGCGCGGGATCGGCCGCGACGAAGCCCGTGTCGAGCATCCCGAGCGGCGTCGTGACGAGCTGCGCGACCGCGTCGGGCAGCTCGAGCCCGGTCGCGCGCTCGATCGCCGCGCCGAGCACGTCGAGCGCGAGCGAATAGCGCCATGCGCTGCCCGGCTCGAACGCGAGCGGCGCGGCCGCGATGCGCCGCAGGTTCTCCTCGAGATCGAAGTCGACGAGATCGATGCCGTCGGAAATGCCGAGCGCGTGATAGATCGAGCCGGGCTCTTCGAGCAGCCCGTAGCTGAGCCCCGCCGTGTGCGCGAGCAATTGATGCACGGTCAGCGCGGGCGCGCGGCCGTCGGGCAGCTTCGGCGCGAACGCCGGCAGCCAGCGCGTGATCGGCGCGTCGAGCGCCATCCGGCCGTCGGCGACGAGGCGCAGTACCGCGGCGGTGACGATCGGCTTGGTGATCGACGACAGGCGAAACAGCGTGTCCTCGCGCATCGGCCGCCGCGTTTCTCGCTCCGCGAACCCGTGCGCGCGCCGATAGACGACTTCGCCATCGCGCGCGACGAGCGCGACCGCGCCGACGATGCGCCGCTCGGCGAGCGCCGTCGCGAACACGCGGTCGAGCCGCCCGGCAAGCGCGGCAGGGTCCGTTGCGGTGACCGCGGCTGTGGCGGCCGCGGATGCGGATGCGGGGGCTACGAACTCCAAATTCATCGTGCTGCTCCTCGTCGGTCGGAAAGCGTCGATTCTAGACACGCTGCGACGATTCCGCTGGCGTAGCCGCGCGCGGGACAGGGGCAAGGCGCGCGTCCCGCGCGCGCTCCGCGCGATTCGCTAAGATAGCCGGTCTTTCCGATTTTCCCGCCCCGTAGAGGTGAAGAGGTGCCGCTCCGATGACCGCTCCCGCCACGCTCGCCGCCGCAGCCGGCGCGACGACATTCGCCGAATGGACCGGGCTCGGCGCGCTCGCGCTGCTGTATCTGTTCGGCCTCGGCTGGTCGCTGCGCGGCGCGTTCGCGCGAACGCGCGGGCGCGGGTACTGGCTCGCGTGCGCGGCGCTGATCGCGGGCGGCACGGCGTGCGCGCTGCTCGCGAAGCCGTTTCCGTCCGATTCCGGCGAGATGCCGCCCGGCTTCGGGCTCGGCGTGCTCATCGTCATGCTCGGCATCGCGGGCACGACGGCCGGCTGCGCGTGGCAGGCGATCGCGCGGCTGCGGCGCGAACACCGCTAGCAGGCTGCTGAAATTCTCTCGCGAGGACTACGGCTGACAATTTCCGACCTCGTAAAACGCGCTACAAGCCGCTCGCGCGACTTCGGGAAGCGGCAGACGACCCGCGAAACCGTCTGCAAGCACCCCTCAAAGTCGTTTTCAACAGCCTGCTAGGCCCGCGCCATCGCGCGCCGCGCGCATCGTCTCGTGCGGCCGGGCCGCGCCGCCGCTGAGATGCGTCGTCCGCTCGGCGCTCACGAGCGCCGAGCGCTCTGCGGTGCATGACGCGGGGCGGATCGCCGCGCGGCCCTGCGCGGCCGCGAAAACGCCGCCGCGCGTGGCGATCGGATCGTTCGCCGCGCCGGCGTCGCGACAGCGCCGGCCGGCTCGGCCGCGCCGAGCGGGAGCGGGAGCGGGAATTGCGCGCCGGCGACGATTTCGTCGCCGCCTTGTTTTTCCCGAAATATCGGATATACCTAATCCATCCGTTGCGCTCGTCAAGCAAGGCGCGCGACGGCCAGCGACGCCGTCCGCGCATAAAAAGGAGAAGATCGTGGCGAAGATCCTGGAAAACGTCGAGCACGTCGTCGTCGTGATGTTCGAGAACCGCTCGTTCGACACGATGCTCGGCTGGCTCTACCCGCCCGGCACGCAGCCCGCGCACGTGCTGCCCGCGCGCAGCTCGCCGCAGTTCGACGGCCTGAAGCCCGGCATGTCGAATCCGTCGAAGTCCGGCAAGCCGATCGCCGTCACGCTCGAAGCAACGAATAGCGTGATTCCCGATCCGCAGGAGACGTTCGTCAACGTGACAAGCCAGATCCTCGGCCCGCGCGACGCGCAAGCGCCGTGGCCGCCGATGCAGGGCTTCGTCGTCAATTACGAAACGACGCAGACGACCGATCCCGGCCACGTGATGCAATGCCACAGCGTCGCGCAGTTGCCGACGCTCACGGCGCTCGCGCGCGCGTACGCGGTGTCCGACGCCTGGTTCGCGTCGGTGCCGAGCCAGACCTGGCCGAACCGCGCGTTCGCGCACGCGGGCACGTCGAACGGGCGCGTGAACAACGGCGAGATCCCCGATCCGCTCGAATGGAACGTGCCGACGATCTTCGACGCGCTGTCGTCGATCGGCGCGAGCTGGGCGGTGTACAGCGACACGCTCGTCACGCCGTCGCTCACGCACACGATGTTTCCGACGCTGTGGGACGACAAGTACGCCGATCGCTTCAGGCACTTCCCGGATTTCGTCGCCGCGTGCAAGCACGACGCGCTCCCGCAGTACGCGTTCATCGAGCCGAGCTTCCTGTTCGAGCCGAACGACCAGCATCCGCCGCACGACGTGAGCGCGGGCGACGCATTCCTGCACGGCATCTGGATGGCGCTCAGCACATCGCCCGGCTGGCCGCGCACGCTGCTCGTCGTGACCTACGACGAGCACGGCGGCTGCTTCGATCACGTGCGGCCGCCCACGAACGCGACGCCGCCCGACGCGGCGAGCACCCCCGGCGACGAAACGTTCGACTTCGATCGCTTCGGCGTGCGGGTGCCGGCCGTCGTCGTGTCGCCGTACATCGAGGCGGGCACCGTGTTCCGCTCGCCGACGAACGTCCCGTACGACCACACGTCGATCCTCGCGACGCTGCGCGACTGGCTCGGCATCCCGCCCGACAGGATGCTGAAGAGCGCGCGGATCGCGAATGCGCCGACGCTCGCGCAGCTTTTCACGCGCAGCACGCCGCGCACCGATCTGCCGACGATCGCCGCGCCGGCGACCGACTTCGTCCATCCGCCGCCGACCGCGCCGCTCAACGATTTGCAGAAAAGCCTCGTGACGGGCACGTCGCGGCGCGACGGGCACGATCCGGCCGCGAGCGTCGCGCCGATCACGACGCGCCAGCATGCGCTCGACTTCTTCGAGCGCCGGGCGCAGGGCAAGCCCGCGTAGCGGCAAGCGGGCGAAGCGCCGCGCCCCCTCGGACGGCGCGCGCGGCGCTTCGCCCGCTTGCCCTGCGCGCGCGTTTCGCTCGACGCTCGCGAAATCCGGCATGATAGGTGCTTGAAGCGAGGTGCTCGAAGCGAGGTGCCTGAAGCGCAGTGCCTGAAGCGAATCGAACGGCCGGCCGCGCGCCCGCGCCCGCTCCCCGGTCCGCGCCGATCGCGCCCCGGCCAACCCAACGGAATCCGTCGCCGCCATGAAGATACGCCCCGGTCTCGTCGCCGAACTGACGGTGAACCTGCTGCTCCCCTGGGCCGCCTATCGTGCGGCGGTGCCGCACTGGGGCGAGACGGGCGGCCTGATCGCGTCGGCCGTACCGCCGCTCGTCTGGAGCGCGATCGAACTCGCGCGCTTCCGGCGCATCGACGCGCTGTCCGCGGTCGTGCTGTTCGGCATCGTGCTGTCGATCGCCGCCGCGCTCGCGGGCGGCAGCCCGCGCATGCTGCTGATGCGCGAATCGCTCGCGTCCGGCGCGATCGGCGTCGCGTTCCTCGGCTCGCTCGCGCTGCCCAAGCCGCTCGTGTTCCATCTCGCGCGGGCGACGGTCGCGCGCGAGGCGCACGACGGCGCCGCGCGAATCGACGCGCTGTGGGTCGAGCGGCCGGCGTTCGTGTCGGCGATGCGGCTGATGACGCTCGTCTGGGGAACCGGGCTCGTCGCCGAGAATCTGCTGCGCGCGTGGATGATCTGGAACTGGCCGGTCGAGCGCGTGCTCGTGGTCGCGCCGTTCGTCGGCTACGCGATCTACGGTGCGCTGATGATGTGGACGCTGTGGTATCGGAAGGTGATGCGCACGCATGCGCTCGCCGGCTTGCCCCGCGGCGGCGCGCTCGGCTGAGCGGCGAAGCCGCTCGCGCTCGACCCGCCCGGCGGCCCGCGCCAGCCCGCCGTTCGCGCGAAATCGGCGTGAACGGGCCCCGGCACGCTGCCGGGATTCTGCGGGCGGGATGCCGGAGAAAATCGTCGCCCTCTCCGCATGCGCGACAAACCGCTCGTGCGGCTTCGGGCCCGGCTTCGGCGACGGGGCGCCCCCCCCAAACTTCGTGCGAGCCCCTCGCGCCCCCGTCTTTCGGCAGCCCGCTAGCCGCGCCGGCGAAAGAACGCGATCGGGCTCGCCGCCGCACGCGCGCCCCAGCACGCTCGCGCGCGCGCCGCGAAATCGAGCGCGTCGTTCGACGCGGCCTCCGCGTGCCCTTCGTGCCAGATGCCGGCGAGGCGGCTGCCGATCCGATACGGATTGGCGCGCCCGCCGAGATAGTCGGCGAAGCCTTGCTGATATGCGCCGTACAGCGTGAGCGGCGGCGTTCCGTCGGACGGCGCGCCGCCGTGCGCGGCGAGCGGCTCGGACGCCACCTCGGCGATCAGCGTCTCGCCGTCGATCTCATTCGGCTCTGCGACGCGCACGCGCCGGCGCTCGACCCCGACGAATCCCATGTGAAGCTCCCTGAATCGGTTCTTTCCCAGTCAGGAGCAATAAGAGTGCCAGCCGCCACGCGCGCGGCGAACGCCGTCGCCTCAAGGCCGCGGCGGCGCGGCCCGGCGCACGCGGCGCCGACGTTACGGAACATGTCACGTGACGCCCGCGTTGCGCGCCGCGCCGCGCAACCGCCCATTCCGTTGCATCAATGAAACGTCGCGTCGCCGCCGCCGCCGCCGCCGCTGCCGCTGCCGCTGCCGCTGCCGTCGCTCGCGAGCCGCGCGCGCAGGAATTCGAGAAAGAGCTGCACGACCTTCGGCAGCGTGCGCCCGACGAGCGTCTGCAATTCCACCGCGCGCGCGTCCATCCCGCGATCGGCGATCGGCCGCACCGCGAGCTCGCCGCGCGCCTGCCGCGAGCGCACCGTGACCTCGCCGGAGATCGAGATCGCATCGCACGCGATCGCGAAGTTGTGCAGCGCGACGATGTTGTTGCTGACCATCACCGGCTCGATCGTCAGGTTCTGGCGGCTCGACACGACGTCGAACAGCTGCCGGATCGTCGTGCTCGGATCGGGCAGCGCGAGCGGATATGCGCTCATCTGCAGCACCGACACCCGTTCGAGGCGCGCAAGCGGATGATCGCCGCGCATCACCGCCATCACCGGCGCGCTCTGCCGGTGCTCGACCTTGATGTCGCTCTCGGGCGTGCGGCTGAACGTCACGCCGACGTCCGCCTCGCCCTTCTTCACGCGGCGCGTGACGTCGGCGGGCGCGCACACGGCCGCCTGGAACACGATGCCGGGATACGTGCGGCGGAAATCGGCGATCGCGTGCGGCACGAACTCGATCGCGAAGCCCTCCGACATCGCGACGCGCACCTGGCCGCGCCGCAGCCCCTGCAACGCGTCGATGTCCTGCACGAGCCGGTCGGCCTCGAGCTCGGTGCGAAACGCATACGCGGCGAGCATCTCGCCCGCCGCGCTCGCGACCATCCCGCGCGAGCGGCGCTCGAACAGCGGCGTGCCGAGCACCTGCTCGAGATGCGCGATCTGGCGGCTGATCGCCGAGCCGGCGACGTTCAGCCGCGCGGACGCCTCGCTGATCGATCCCGCGCGCACGACTTCGAGGAAGTAGCGCAATGCGGTGTCCTGCAGTTGATGGTGCTTCATTGCGCCTCCTCGCGATCGCCGGCGCCGCGATGCCGTTTCGGCAACGCAGACTTATTTTTTCGATAATAGTCGCAACAAAATTCGCTGTTTACGCTTGGCTCCTGAGCGTGGCCCCCATGCCCGCCGCGGCCCCGCCCGGCCGCCCCGTCCCGGATTTCCAGGAGCCTTGCGATGAATCGTCGGTTCGCCGTTCGCCCCGCCCTCCGCTTTTCCGCCCGCGCGGCGCTCGCGCCGGCGCTCGCGTTCGCGCTGATGCTGTCGCTGCCGCCCGCCGCGCACGCCGGCAAGACGAACGACACGCTCGTCTACGCGTCCGACAGCGAGCCGGAGAACATCTCGCCGTATCACAACAACCTGCGCGAAGGCGTGATCATCGCGCACATGGCGTGGGACACGCTGATCTACCGCGATCCGAAGACGGGCGCGTACAAGCCGCAGCTCGCGACGGCGTGGAAGTGGGAATCGCCGACGTCGCTCGTCGTCGACCTGCGCCGCGACGTGACCTTCCACAACGGCGACAAGCTCACGGCCGACGACGTCGCGTTCACGTTCAACTACGTCGTCGCGCCGGATTCGAAGGTCGTCACGCGGCAGAACACCGACTGGATTCAGAGCGCCGAGAAGACGGGCGACTACCAGGTTCGCATCCGGCTCAAGGCGCCATTCCCGGCGGCGCTCGAATACCTGTCCGGCCCCACGCCGATCTATCCGGCCGCGTACTTCAAGAAGGTCGGGCTGCAGGGGTTCGGCAAGGCGCCCGTCGGCACCGGGCCGTACAGGATCGTGGCGGTGACGCCGGGCGTCGGCGTGACGATGGTCAAGAACCCGAACTATTTCAAGGACAGCCCGCTCGGCCAGCCGAGGATCGGCACGATCAAGTTCGTCGTGATCCCCGATCCGGAGACGCGCTCCGCGCAGCTCATGACGGGCGCCGTCGACTGGATCTGGCGCGTGCCGGCCGACCAGGCCGATTCGCTGAAGGCAATGCCAAACCTCACCGTGCAAAGCGGCGAGACGATGCGCATCGGCTATCTGTCGATGGACGCGGCGGGCGCGTCCGCGCCGAACTCGCCGTTCAAGGACGCGCGCGTGCGGCAGGCGGTCAACTACGCGATCAACCGCGGCGCGCTCGCGAAGAGCCTCGTGCGCGGCGGCAGCCAGCCCGTCTACGCGCCGTGCTTTCGCACGCAGTTCGGCTGCGATACGTCGGGCGTCGTCAAGTACGACTACGACCCCGCGAAGGCGCGCGAGCTGCTGAAGGCGGCGGGCTACCCGAACGGCTTCGACACCGATCTGTACGCGTACCGCGAGCGCGAGTACGCGGAGGCGCTGATCGGCGATCTGCGCAAGGTCGGCATCAACGCGCGGCTGCACTACCTGCAGTACGCGGCGCTGCGCACCGCGCAGCGCTCGGGCAAGACGCCGCTCACGTTCCAGGCTTGGGGCTCGTTCTCGGTCAACGACGCGTCCGCGTTCGTCAGCGTCTACTTCAAGGGCGGCCCCGACGACAGCGCGAAGGACGCGACCGTCGAGAAATGGCTCGATGCCGCCGACACGTCGAGCGACCCGGCCGTGCGCAAGACGAACTACGCGAAGGCGCTCGCGCGGATCAGCGGGCAGGCGTACTGGGCGCCGCTCTTCTCGTATTCGACGAACTACGCGTACGCGTCGGCGCTGAACTTCAGCGCCTATCCGGACGAGCTGCCGCGCTTCTACGAAGCGAGCTGGAAGTAGGCCGGCGCGCGCCGCGCCGATCGCCCGCGCAGCCGGATCGGCCCGTGCGCCCGATTCGCCGCTGCCCGGCCGGCGCGCGCCGCGCCCCGACCGTCCGCCGCCGATCGACGCTCGTTCGACACTTGACCGCCGCATCCGGCCGCGCCCTTCACCGAACCGAACCCAACCGATCCGTACCTCGCGCCATGTCAGCTTATCTGTTCCGCCGTCTGGGCCTCGCGATCGCCGTCGCGCTCACCGTGTCGATCGTCAGTTTCGCGCTGCTCCATCTGTCCGGCGACCTCGCGACCGCGATCGCCGGCCCCGAGGCGACCGCCGCGCAAGTGGACGCGCTGCGCATCCAGTACGGGCTCGACCGGCCTGTCGCCGCGCAGTACGCGGACTGGCTGTGGCGCGCGGCGCACCTCGATTTCGGCCGCTCGTACTTCTTTCAGTCGTCGGTCGCCGATCTGATCGCCGAGCGCCTGCCGATCACGCTGAAGCTCGGCGGCGTCGCGCTCGCGCTCGCCGTGGCGGTGGCGATTCCGCTCGGCGTCGTCGCCGCGCTGTACCGCGACACCTGGATCGATCGCGCGGCGCTCCTCGTCGCGGTGATCGGCCAGGCGATGCCGAGCTTCTGGTTCGGCTTGACGCTGATCCTCGTGTTCGCGGTCGGGCTCAAATGGCTGCCCGTGGCCGGCAACGACGACTGGCGCCACTTCGTGCTGCCCGCCGTCGCGCTCGGCTACTACGCGACGCCCGCGATGATGCGGCTCACGCGCGCCGGGATGCTCGACGTGCTCGGCGCCGACTACATCCGCACTGCCCGCGCGAAGGGCCTGAGCCCGGCGCGCGTCGTCTTCAAGCACGCGCTGCGCAACGCGCTGATTCCGGTGGTCGCGCTCGCGGCGGTCGAGCTCGGCTTCATGCTCGGCGGCTCGGTCGTCATCGAATCGGTGTTCTCGCTGCAAGGGCTCGGCCAGCTCGCGTGGGATGCGATCGCGCGCAACGATTTCCCCGTGGTGCAGGCCGTCGTCCTCGTCATCGCGATGTTCTACGTCGCGCTGACCTTTCTCGCCGACGTCGCTAACGCGGCGCTCGATCCGCGCATTCGCGCCCGATAGCTTCCCGTCCGACAGGAGCGGCCCATGCCCTTGCGCTCGCACTCTCTCCCGGCCCTGCGCATCGACGCGCCCGCCCGCCCCGCGTGGCGGCGCGCGGCACGCCGGCTGCTCGGCCATCGGGGCCTGTCGATCGGCGCGGCGCTCGTCGCGCTCGCCGTGCTCGCCGCCCTCTTCGCGCCGTGGCTCGCGCCGCACGATCCGTACGGCCAGGACCTGACGCGCCGGCTGCTGCCGCCCGCGTGGGACGCCGCGCGCGGCAACTGGGCCTACCCGCTCGGCACCGACAAGCTCGGCCGCGACTACCTGAGCCGCCTGCTCTTCGGCGCGCGCGTGTCGCTCGTGATCGGCGTCGCGGCGGCCGCGCTGTCCGGGGTCATCGGCACGACGCTCGGCGTGCTCGCCGGCTACTTCGGCGGCCGCGTCGACGCGGCGATCAGCTACCTGATCACGACGCGGCTCGCGATGCCCGTCGTGCTCGTCGCGCTCGCGATGTCCTCGCTGCTCGGCGGCTCGCTCGCCACCGTGATCGTGCTGCTCGGCCTGCTGCTGTGGGACCGCTTCGCGGTCGTGTCGCGCTCGATCGCGCAGCAGTTGCGTGACGCCGAATTCATCGCGGCCGCGAAGGCCGTCGGCGCATCGACGCCCTACATCCTGCTGCGCGAGCTGCTGCCGAACGTCTCGGGCGCGCTGATCGTCGTCGCGACGCTCGAGATGGCGCACGCGATCCTGCTCGAGGCGACGCTGTCGTTCCTCGGGCTCGGCGTGCCCGCGCCGATGCCGTCGTGGGGGCTGATGATCGCCGAAGGCAAGGCGTACATGTTCTTCCAGCCGTGGGTGATCCTGATTCCGGGCGCGGCGCTCGCGATCACGGTGCTCGCGATCAATCTCGTCGGCGACGGCGTTCGCGACCTGAGCGCGCCCGAAGGCCGCTGACCGACCGGCGTCAAGGAGAAGCCCGATGGCTGCATTGCTCGAAGTCGACAATCTGCGGGTCGACCTGCCGACCCCGAACGGCGTGCTGCACGCGGTGCGCGGCATCGACCTGCGCCTCGAGCGCGGCGAGCTGCTGTGCGTGGTCGGCGAATCCGGCTGCGGCAAATCGATGACGTCGCTCGCGCTGATGGATCTGCTGCCGCGGCACGCGCAGCGCCGCGCGGATCGGCTCGCGTTCGACGGCATCGATCTGCTGTCGCTCGAGCGCCGCGCGATGAACGGGCTGCGCGGCAACCGGATCGCGATGATCTTCCAGGACCCGATGACCTCGCTCAATCCCGCGTACACGCTCGGCAACCAGCTGTGCGAGGCGCTGCGCCGGCATCGCGGCGCGTCGCTCGCGCAGGCGCGCGAGCGCGCGGTGCATCTGCTCGAACGCGCGGGCGTCGCGCACGCGGCCGAGCGGCTGCGCCAGTATCCGCATCAACTGTCGGGCGGGCTGCGGCAGCGCGTGATGATCGCGATGGCGCTGATGTGCGAGCCCGATCTCATCATCGCCGACGAGCCGACGACCGCGCTCGACGTGACGATCCAGGCCGAGATCCTGCGGATGCTGCGCGAGCTGCAGCGCGAGTTCGGCACCGCGGTGCTGTTCATCACGCACGATCTCGGCGTGGTGTCGCGGATCGCCGATCGCGTGGCGGTGATGTACGCGGGCGAAGTCGTCGAAACCGCGAGCGCCGCGCAGCTGTTCGCGCGGCCCGCGCATCCGTACACGCGCGGCCTGCTGAACTGCATTCCGGTGCGCGGCAAGACGCGGCCCGGCTCGCGGCTCGACGCGATTGCGGGCGTCGTGCCGTCGCTCGTCGGCAACATCGACGGCTGCGCGTTCCGCAACCGCTGCGCGCTCGCGCGCGACGCGTGCGCGCAGACGCCGGCGTTCGTCGACGCCGGCGGCGGCCATCGCGCGCGCTGCGTGCTTGTCGAATCCGCTTGCGAGGAAATCAGCCGATGAACGCCGCTCCGCTTTCCGCGTCCAATGCATCCGCTGCATCCGCTGCATCCGCTGCATCCGCTGCATCCGCTGCATCCGCTGCATCCGCTGCATCCGCTGCATCCGCTGCATCCGCTGCATCCGC
>NZ_JPWT01000074.1:0-54331 GCF_000773065.1 Burkholderia sp. ABCPW 111
TGCGGTTCTGCGGTTCTGCGGTTCTGCGGTTCTGCGGTTCTGCGGTTCTGCGGTTCTGCGGTTCTGCGGTTCTGCGGTTCTGCGGTTCTGCGGTTGCGGCCGTGGCCGAGGCCCAGACGTTCAATGTCGAACGTTCGTCGAGCGTTACGCGACGTTTCGATGCCCGGCGATCGCATGCATCGCGCGTTCATGCCGGTGCGCAGGCCGGTTGCGCACGGCGATGTCGCAATCGCATCGGGCATCGGGCATCGGGCATCGGGCATCGAGCGTCGAGCGTCGAGCGTCGAGCGTCGGACGTCGGACGTCGGACGTCGGCGGCCACGACATGCGCAGCAACGTCGGCAGCCACTGTTGTTGCACTCGCGCCGACTCGGGCTACGGCATCGGCCGGCGCATGCATACATGCAGGCTCCGACGATGCGTTTGCAGCGCCGGTGTCGACGGCGTCGCCATCGGCGTGGGCGCCGGCCTCGAATTCGACCGCCTGGCCGCCGTCACACGCCTCGCCGTCGCCAACGCCGCGCGCGACGCAACGCCTCGCCGCCCCGATCACGCGCTGCTCGACACGGGCCGCACGCATGCGCCTCGGCGCCGCGCCACGCCCACTACATGAACGAAAGGAGAACGCGTTATGGATTCCTTCATCGAACTGCAAGAAAACGACGGGCGTCAGGTGCCCGTGCGCGGCCGCGCCTATCTGGCGGGGGCCGACAGCCCGCTCGTGCCGGTAACGATTCCGATCGCGAACGATCTCGCGCTCGGGCTCGCGCGTGCCGCCGACACGCCCGCCGAAGCCGCCGCGCTCTGCCGCGACGCGATCGACGCGCGCCTGCCCGACACGGGCGCGCTGCTGTTGCGCAACCTGCCGATCGCCGATCGCGCCGGCTTCGATGCGTTCATGCGCTCGCTCGGCTACGCGCCGCACAGCTACGACGGCGGCATCGCGGTGCGCTCGCGCGACGCGGGTTACGCGCTCGTCGCCAGCCAGGAAGACCCGCGCATCACGATGGCGCCGCACAACGAGATGGCGTATCTGCCGAATCCGCCGCGCAAGGTGTTCTTCTTCTGCGCGGCCGCCGCGAACGAAGGCGGCGAAGTGCCGATCAACGACATCCGGCTCGCCGCCGAGCAGATCCCCGACGAGGTCCTCGCGAAGTTCGAGCGCAAGCGGATCGGCTACCACCGCTATTTGCCGCGCGAATCGACGCCGACGCAGATCGGCTGGATGGACACGTTCGGCGCGCGCGAGCGCGACGCCGTCGACGCGCTGATGCGCGAAAAGGGCTACGAACACCGCTGGCTCGACGGCGACGGCCTCGGCTACGGCTACGTGCACGACGCATTCCTCGACGATCCCGCAGGCGGCCCGCCGCTGTGGTTCAACCAGGTGACGGAGCTGCACGCATCGTACTGGCGCAGCCATCCGCTCTTCCCGTCCGACTGGAACGACGCGCGCTATCCGGCGACGACGACGTACGGCGACGGCGAGCCGATCGACCCCGAGCTCGTCACGAAACTGCGCGCGGCGCTGTGGCGCACGTCGCGCGCGGTCGCGATGCGGCCGGGCGACGTGCTCGTGCTCGACAACGTCTACGTGCAGCACGGCCGCTTCGCGTTCTCCGGGCCGCGCCTGCATCTCGTCAGCTTGAGCGACTGAGGTTTTCAATGGCATACCGAAACGATTCTCCTCTCACGAGCGCGCAGCAGGACGCGCGGCATCTGCTGCACCCATGGGCCGACCTGTCCGCGCTCGGCCGCGAGACGCCGACCGTCGTCGTCGACGCGCAAGGCACGCGCGTGACCGACGCCGAGGGCCGCACGTATCTCGACGCGATCGGCGGCATGTGGTGCGTGACGGTCGGCTATGGCCGGCGCGAGATCGCGGACGCGATCCGCGACCAGGCGCTGCGCATGCCGTTCTACACGCCGTTCGGCGCGATGACGAACGAGCCGGCCGCCGCGCTCGGCGCGCGGCTCGCCGAGCTCGCGCCCGGCGACCTGAAGCGCGTGCACCTGACCACCTGCGGCTCGACCGCGGTCGAATCGGCGCTGCGCTTCGCGCATTACTACTTCGGCGCGACAGGCCGCCCGCGCAAGCGCCACATCGTCACGCGCGGCGACGCTTACCACGGCAGCACATATCTCGCCGCGTCGGTGTCCGGCAAGGCGTGGGACCGCACGTGCTTCCATTACGACGACACGATCGTCCATCACCTGTCGTCGCCGAATCCGTACCGGCGGCCGGCCGGCATGAGCGTCGACGCGTTCTGCGCGATGCTCGTCGACGAGTTCGACGCACTGATCGCGAAACTCGGCGCCGATCGCATCGCGTGCTTCATCGCCGAGCCGATCCTCGCGTCCGGCGGCGTGATCGTGCCGCCGCCCGGCTACCTCGCCGCGATGCGCGAGCGCTGCCGCCGGCACGACATCCTGTACATCTCCGACGAAGTCGTCACGGGCTTCGGCCGCGTCGGCCACTTCTTTGCGTCGCACGCGCACTTCGGCATCGAGCCCGACATGATCGTCGCCGCGAAGGGGCTCACGTCCGGCTACCAGCCGCTCGGCGCGGTGCTGATCTCGGAGCGGCTCGTCGACGCGGTGTCCGGCGAGCACGCATACGGCAACGGCGTGTTCACGAACGGCTTCACGTATTCCGGCCATCCGGTCGCGTGCGCGGCCGCGCTCGCGAACATCGAGCTGATGGAGCGCGAGCGGATCTGCGAACACGTGCGCGACGTCGGCCCGTATTTCATCCGCCGGCTCGACGCGCTGCGGCGCTTCCCCATAGTCGGCGACGTGCGCGGCGATCACCTGATGGCGTGCATCGAATGCACGAGCGGCGCCAGCGCGACAGGCGCGCTGCCGACGCCAGCGGACATCGCGATCGCGCAACGCGTCGACCGCCATTGCGAGGAGATGGGCCTGCTCGTGCGGCCGTACGAGAGCATGTGCATCCTGTCGCCGCCGCTCACCGTGACGCGCGCCGACATCGACGAAATCTGCGCGATTCTCGCCGCCGCGCTCGAGCGCACGCAGCACGAGCTCGCGAAACGCGCGCCCCTTCACGAGGAAAACGCGACATGCTGATCAACGGCGAATGCATCGAAGGAAGCGGCGAGCCGCTTTCGATCGTCGATCCGGCGACGGGCGAGCCGCTCGCCGCGCCCGCGTCCGCGAGCGCGGCCGACGTCGAGCGCGCAGTCGCCGCGGCCGAAGCCGCGTTCCCCGCGTGGCGCACGACGACGCCGCAAACGCGCGCGCGCCTGCTGCTCGCGCTCGCCGACGAAATCGAGCGGCAAGCGGACACGCTCGCGCGCATCGAGAGCCGCAACACCGGCAAACCGCTTCATCTCGTCATGGAGGACGAGATGCCCGCCGTCGCCGATTGCTTGCGCTTCTACGCCGGCGCGTCGCGCACCGCGAGCGGGCCGAGCGCGGGCGAATACGTCGAGGGGCACACGAGCATGGTGCGGCGCGATCCCGTCGGCGTCGTCGCGCAGATCGCGCCATGGAACTACCCGTTGATGATGGCGGCGTGGAAGCTCGCGCCGGCGCTCGCGGCCGGCAATACGGTCGTGTTCAAGCCGTCGGAGTGGACGCCGCTGTCGATCGTCGCGCTCGAGGCGGCGCTCGCGCGCCTCTTTCCGGCGGGCGTCGTCAACGTCGTGCTCGGCAGCGGCGCGACGGTCGGCCGCGCGCTCGCCGCGCATCCGCGCGTGCGGATGATCTCGCTGACGGGCTCGGTCGAAGCCGGCAAGTCCGTGCTCGCCGAGGCGGCCGGCAACCTGAAGCGCACGCATCTCGAGCTCGGCGGCAAAGCGCCCGTCCTCGTGTTCGACGACGCCGATCTCGACGCGGTCGTCGCCGGCATCCGCTACGCGGGCTTCTACAACGCCGGGCAAGACTGCACGGCGGCGACGCGGATCTACGCGCAGCGCGGCGTCTACGACGCGCTCGCGCGGCGGCTCGCGGACGCGGCGGGCGCGCTGCGCGTCGGCTCGCCCGATCGCGCCGGCGTCGAGATGGGGCCGCTCGTCAGCGCCGCGCATCGCGCGCGCGTCGATCGCTTCGTGCAGGACGCGGCCTCGCTGCCGCACGCGACGGTGCTCACGGGCGGCGCGCCGCTCGCCGGCCCCGGCTGCTATTACGCGCCGACGGTGATCGCCGGCGTGCGGCACGACGATGCGCCGATGCGCCGCGAGGCGTTCGGCCCGGTCGTCACGCTGACGCCGTTCGACACCGAATCGCAGGCGCTCAGGTGGGCGAACGATTCGGAATACGGACTGGCGTCGTCGGTGTGGACGCGCGACGCGGCGCGCGGCATGCGGCTCGCCGCCTGCATCGAGGCGGGCGTCACGTGGGTGAACGCGCATTTCACCTACACGGCCGACATGCCGCACGGCGGCACCAAGCAGTCCGGCTACGGCTGCGATCTGTCGACGCTCGGCCTCGCCGACTACACGCAGCCGCGCCACGTGATGTGGCGGCATTGACGCGCACGGCGCAGCGCGCGGCGCGTGAGCGCAGCGCGCGACTTTTCGAACCCGACACAGACGATTCCCATGACCGCATCTTCTCCTTCCCGCGAACTCGCCACAGCCGTCGAAGCGGCTGTCCTGTCGCTCGCCGCCGACATCGCCGGCCGCACGTTCGACGCGTCGGCCGCGGAGCGCCCGCTGCACGCACTGGGCTTCGACTCGTTGCAGTACGTCGAATTGTCCGGATGCCTGAACGATTACTACGGTCTCGATCTCGCGCCGACACTGTTCTTCGAGGTGCACGCGCCGCGCGCGATCGCCGAGCATCTGCTCGCGCGGCACGCGGCCGAGGTCGCGCGCAAGCACGGCTTCGCGCTCGGGAACGAAACGCACGCGGCGACCGGCGCATCCGCCGCCGCGCCCGGCGGCCGGTTGGAGGCCGGCGCGCGCCAGCAGCAGCCCGCGCCCGTGCAATTGGCGCAATCCGCGCCAATCGAGAGCCCGCCGCACGAGAGCGAGCCGCTTCGGGATGCCCATGCGCCGGACGACGCGCCGCACCGCGACGCCAACGGCGAATCCCTAAACGAAGCATCCGACGATACGGATGACGAAACAGCAAGCGACGTCGCGATCGTCGGCATGGCCGGCATCTTCCCGCAATCGGCCGACCTCGCCGAATTCTGGCGGCACCTCGCCGCGGGCGACGACCTGATCGCCGAAGCGCCGCCGTCGCGCTGGGACTGGCGCGCGGCCGACGGCGAGCCCGCGTCGCGTTGGGGCGGCTTCATTCCGCGCGTCGAATATTTCGACGCCGCGTTCTTCGGCATCTCGCCGCGCGAAGCCGAGCAGATGGACCCGCAGCAGCGCCTGCTGATGCAGACCGCATGGGCCGCGCTCGAAGACGCGGCGATCCGGCCGTCCGACCTGATGGGCAGCGACGCCGCCGTGTTCGTCGGCGTCAGCACGTCCGACTACATGGATCTGCTGCCCGGCGCGGACGGCCATCTCGCCGTCGGCAACGCGCACGCGATGCTGCCGAACCGGCTGTCGCATCTGCTCGGCACGCACGGGCCGAGCGAGGCCGTCGACACCGCGTGCTCGAGCTCGCTCGTCGCGCTGCATCGCGCGGTGCGCGCGCTGCGGCGCGGCGAGAGCGGCGTCGCGATCGTCGGCGGCGTGAACGTGATGCTGACGACGCGGCTGCACCGCGCGCTCGCCGCCGCCGGCATGCTGAGCCCCGACGGGCGCTGCAAGACGTTCGACGCGTCGGCGAACGGCTACGTGCGCGGCGAAGGCGTCGCGGCGCTGGTGCTGATGCCGCTCGAACGCGCGCGCGCGGGCGGGCATCCGGTGCTCGCGGTGATCAAGGGCAGCGCGATCAACCACGGCGGCCGCGCGGCGTTCCTGACCGCGCCCGACGTGAACGCGCAGGCCGCGCTGATCGAGGCCGCGTATCGCGACGCGCGCGTCGATCCCGCCACCGTTTCGTACGTCGAAGCGCACGGCACCGGCACGTCGCTCGGCGATCCGATCGAAGTGCAGGCGCTGCGCCAGGGCTTCGACGCGTGCGCGCGCGAGCGCGCCGGCGCACATGCGCCCGCGCGCTGCGGCCTCGGCTCGGTCAAGACCAACATCGGGCACCTCGAGGCGGCGGCGGGCCTCGCGGGCGTCGTCAAGGTCGTGCTCGCGATGAACCGGCGGACGCTGCCGCCGAGCCTGCATTGCCGCGAGCCGAATCCGTTTCTGAAGCTTGACGACAGCCGCTACTACGTCGTCACCGAGCCGGCGCCGTGGCCGGGCGCGGCAACGCCGACGCCGCTGCGCGCGGGTGTCAGCTCGTTCGGGTTCGGCGGATCGAACGCGCACGTCGTGCTGCAATCGGCCGGCGCACGGCCGATCGATCGCGCAAGCGCCGCCCGATCGCCTTCGTCGAACGCGCGGCGCGCCTCGAATGCGCAAGACCCAAGCGGCTCGCCCGCATCGTTCGTCCCGCTATCGGCCCGCACCGACACCGCGTTGCGCGAACGCGCCGCGCAGCTCGCGCGCTGGCTCGACGCCGAACGCATCGACGACGCATCGCTGCCGGCGCTCGCGAAAACGCTGTCGATCGGCCGCGAGCCGATGGCGCACCGCTTCGGCATCACGTGCTCGTCGCTCGCCGAGCTTCGCGCGCAGCTCGCGATCGCGCTCGACGGCTCCGCCGAATCGCTCACGCGCGACGACGCACGGCTGCGGCCGCCCGCCCCCGCGCACGCCGCGTGGCTCTCGGGTGATGCCGCGCCGCTGCCCGTCGCGTGGGATGAAGAGACGCCGCGCCTGCGGCTGCCCGTTTATCCGTTCGAAGGCGAGCGGCACTGGCCGACCGACGAAGCGCCGCCGTCGCGCTTCGCGCTCGCGCCCGAAGGCGATGGCGCGTACCGGATGTCTATCACGCCGGACGCGCCGCTCGTCGCCGACCATCGCCTCGCCGGCGAGCCCGTGCTCGCCGCGGCCGCGCAGATCGTGATCGCGTGGCGCGCGCTCGAAGCGAACGCGAACGCAATTGATGCAATTGACGCGAGCGGCGCAGGCGAATCGAATGAACCGACCGGATCAAACGATTCGAGCGGTTCGAGCGGTTCGAGCGGTTCGAGCGGTTCGAGCGGTTCGAGCGGTTCGAGCAACTCGAGCAACTCGAGCGCGCCGAATCCTTCGAGCGCTTCGACCGATTCGGACGCCACCGGCTACCCGCACGACTCGCGTAGCACGATCGGCGCGGCCGTCGCGACGCACATCGCGCTGCACGACATCGAATGGCTCGCGCCGATCGCGATCGCCGAGCCGACCGACTTGCACGTCGCGCTCGCGCACGCGGGAGCCGACAACGGCGGCAACGACTACGCCAACGTCAATCCGGAGCGCGGCGAAAACCGGAACGCAAACGAAACCGGCGGCGCGCTCCAATTCTCGATCGCCGTCTCCCCCGCCGTCGACGCGCCGCTCGGCCGCGGCCACGCAAGCCGCGTCGCAAACGCCCGGGTGAACGCGCCCGCGCTCGACATCGAGGCGATCCGCGCACGCTGCACGCAGCCGATCTCGGCCGACGCCTGCTACGACGCGTTCGCCGCGATCGGCATCGATTACGGCCCGACGTTCCGCCCGCTGCGCGCGCTCGCGATCGGCCGCGACGAAGTGCTCGCCGAATTCGACGCGTCGGCGCTCGCGCGCACGACGGGCGATGCGCGCCTCGTCGCGCTGATCGACGGCGCGTTCCAGGCGATCGCGGGCTTGCAGCTCGCGGGCGCGGGGCGCATCGACGGCGCGCTCCTGCCCGCGTCGCTCACGCGCATCGAATTGACGGGGCCGCTCGCGGACAGCGCCCACGCGTGGATTCGCGAAGTGTCGAGCGACGCGGGCCGCCGCACGTTCGACCTCGATCTCGTGACGGTGCGCGGCGAGCCGTGCGCGGCGCTGCGCGGCCTCGCGCTCGCGTCCGGGCGGCGCGCGGCGGCGCGCGAAGCGCCGCGCCTCGCGACGCCGGGCGACCATCTGCTCGCGCCGCAGTGGCTGCCGTGCGCGAACGGCGCGGCGAGCACGGCAGCGCCCGCGCCGCGCGCCGGCGCGCTGACCGTATTGGGCGGCACGCCGGCGCAGCACGCGGCGCTCGCGGCGACGCACCCAACGAAGTTGCACACGATCGACGACCTCGCCGAACTCGACGCGCACGTCTCGCATCTCGTCTGGCTGCCGCCCGCGGCGGAGGATGCGGGCACGGATGCGCACGCGCCGCTCGCCCGATGCGCGGGCCTCGACGGCTTCCGCCTCGTCAAGCGGCTGCTCGCGCTCGGCGTCGGCGACCGCGCGTTCGAGCTGACGGTGCTGACCGTCCGCTCGTGGACGATGCCGGGCGACGCGCCCGCGTTCCCCGCGCATGCGGATCTCGCCGGGCTGTGCGGATCGCTCGCGAACGAATATCCGCATTGGCGCGTGCGGCTCGTCGACTTGTCCGACGACGACGCGCTGCCCGCCGACTGGCGCGCGCGGGAAGCGGAAAGCGGCCCCCCGCTGCTGCTGCACCGGCACGGCCAATGGTTCGCGCGCCGCCTCGTGCCGCTCGCGGCGCTGCCCGCGCGCGCGGAACCGCCGTACCGGCCGGGCGGCGTCTACGTCGCGATCGGCGGCGCGGGCGGCATCGGCCGCGTGTGGACCGAGCACGTGATCCGCGCGTGCGGCGCGCAAGTCGTGTGGATCGGGCGGCGGCCGCTCGACGCGCAAATCGATGCGCACTGCAGCGCACTCGCCGCGCTCGGGCCGCGCCCATCGTATCTGAGCGCCGACGCGAGCGACGCCGACGCCCTGCGCGCCGCGCGCGACACGGTGCTCGCGCGCTTCGGCCGGATCGACGGCGTCGTGCACACGGCGATCGTGCTGCAAGACGGCGGCCTCGCGCAGCAGCACGAAGCGCAATTCAGCGCGGCGCTGAGCGCTCAGGTCGCGACGAGCGCGAACCTCGCGCGCGTGTTCGGCGGCGACGCGCTCGACTTCATCCTGTTCTTCTCGTCGCTGCAAAGCGCGTTCGTCGCGGCGGGCCAAGGCAACTACGCGGCGGGCTGCACGTTCCGCGACGCCTTCGCCGACTGGCTGCGCACGCAGGTCCGCTGCGCGGTCAAGGTCGTGAACTGGGGCTTCTGGGGGCAAACGGGCGTCGTCGCGTCCGAGCCGTATCGCCAGCGAATGGCCGCGCTCGGCATCGGCTCGATCGAGCCCGCGGCGGCGATGGCGGTCGTCGACGCGCTGCTCGGCGCGTCCGTCGATCAGGTCGGCTACCTGAAGACGACCGCGAGCGCCGCGCTGCCGACGCTCGCACCGGCGCTCGCCGCGCGCATCGCGCCGCGCACGAACGCGCTCGCCGATGCGCCGCCGCATGCCGACGCGACCGGCGACAGCGCGCAGTGGCGGCACGCGCTCGCCGCGCTCGACCGCGCGATCGCGCGCCGGCTGTTCGCGGCGCTCGCCGCGCTGCGCGTGTTCGGCGGCGACGACGCGTTGAACGCCGGCAAGTTCGACATCGACACCGCGCTGCGCTCCGGCCGCATCGCGCCCGCATACGGCCGCTGGCTCGCGCACGCGCTGGCACTGATCGCGAAGCACGGCTGCATCGCGTGGAACGGCCGAACGGGCCGCCTCGTCGAAGTGCCGGCGTCCGTCGACAATGCACGTGCCGAATGGACGCAAGCGCGCGCCGACCTCGCACGCACCGGGCTCGTCGACGCGCACCTCGCGCTCGTCGACGCGACGCTCGACGCGCTGCCCGCGATCCTGGAAGGCCGCGTGAGCGCGACGTCGATCCTGTTCCCCGACGGCGACCTGAGCCGCGTCGAGGCCGTCTATCAGCGCAACGAGCAGGCGGACCGCTGCAATCGCGCGCTCGCCGACGCGGTGCTGCATCTCGTCGGCGGCACATCGGCCGCGCCGCCGGCGGCGCTCGCCGAGATCGGCGCGGGCACCGGCGGCACGACCGCGCCGCTGCTCGCCGCACTCGACGCGAGCGGCGCGCGGCTCGGCCGCTACGACTTCACCGACATCTCGAAGGCGTTCCTGCTGAACGCCGAGCAATCGTTCGGCCGCGGCCGCGAAGACCTGCGCTACCGGCTGTTCGACGTCGAGCGGCCAATCGCCGAGCAGGCGCTCGACGCGGGCGGCTACGACATCGTGATCGCGACCAACGTGCTGCACGCGACGCAGGACATCAGCGTCACGCTGCGCAACGCGAAGGCGCTGCTGAAGACGGGCGGCCACCTGATCGTCAACGAACTGCTCGACACGCACGCGTTCGCGCACGCGACGTTCGGTCTGCTGCCCGGCTGGTGGCGGCATCGCGACAGCGCGCGGCGGCTGCCCGGCAGCCCGCTGCTGTCGCGCGACGGCTGGGCGCGCGCGCTGCGCGAGGCAGGCTTCGCGGTGCTCGACGGAGATCCCGCCGATCGCGCGCCGGCTGGCCAGGGCGTGATCGTCGCGGTCAGCGACGGCGTGATCGTGCAGCCCGCGATCGTCGGCGCGCACGACGCGGCGCGCGGCGACATGAGCGCGCACGCAGGCGCCGCCGCATCGGCCGCATCGGCCGCTTCCGGCGCTTCTGCCGCAAGCGCCATCGCCGCCCCGCCGCCCGCCGCCGCATCCGCCGGCGCGGACCTGCGCGCACGCTGCGTGCAATGGCTCACGCAACTCGTCGCGCGGACGCTGAAGATGCCCACCGGCAAGCTCGCGCCGGATCAGCCGCTCGGCGGCTACGGCGTCGACTCGATTCTCGTGATCGGCCTCACGAAGACGCTGCGCGAGACGCTCGGCGTCGCGCTGTCGAACGCGACGCTGTTCGAGCACGCGACGCTGAACGCGCTCGCCGATTTCTTCGTCGCCGAGCATCGCACCGCGTGCGAGCGCGTGCTCGGCGGCGACGCCGCGGCCCCGGCAAACGCCGCGAGCGATGCAAACGCGTCGACGTTCGCGCGCGCGGCCGCTCAGCCTCACGCGGCCATCGGCGTATCGATCGATGCGCCCGCACCTGCTTACGCATCGACGATGCCCGACCCGGCCGCGCGGAACGCATCCGCATCGCGCACGACGATGCCGGCCACGCCGACAACACACGCGGCGTTCCCGCGCACGCTCCCCGCGCTCCCCGCGTTCGCCGACGACGCGGCCGTCGCCGTGATCGGCATGTCCGGCCGCTACGCACAGGCCGACAACCTGCGCGAGTTTTGGGCGAACCTCCGTGCGGGCCGCCACTGCATCACCGAGGTGCCGGCCGAGCGCTGGGACTGGCGCACGCATTTCGACCCGGAAAAAGGCGCGCCCGGCCGCACGTACAGCCGCTGGGGCGGCTTCCTGAAACAGATCGACCGCTTCGACGCGGCGTTCTTCCGGATTGCGCCGCGCGACGCGGAAAACATCGATCCGCAAGGCCGCCTGTTCCTGGAAGAGTCGTGGGCCGCGATCGAGGATGCGGGCTACACGAGCGCGACTCTCAGCGCGAACCGCCAGGTCGGCGTGTTCGTCGGCGTGATGAACGGCGATTATCCGACGGGCGCGCAGTTCTGGAGCATCGCGAACCGCGTGTCGCACGCGCTCGACCTGCATGGGCCGAGCCTCGCCGTCGACACCGCGTGCTCGTCGTCGCTCACCGCGATCCACCTCGCGCTCGACAGCCTGCGCAGCGGCACCTGCGATTGCGCGCTCGCGGGCGGCGTCAACCTGATTCAGAGTCCGAAGCATCTGGTCGGCCTGTCGTCGCTGACGATGCTGTCGGCGGGCGACGCGTGCCGCGCGTTCGGCGCGGGCGCGGACGGCTTCGTCGACGGCGAGGGCGTCGGCGTGCTCGTGCTGAAACCGCTGTCGCGCGCGCTTGCCGACGGCGACGCGATCCACGGCGTCATCCGCGGCAGCATGATCAACGCGGGCGGCAAGACGCACGGCCTCACGGTGCCGAACCCGCGCGCGCAGCAGGCAGTGGTGGCCGCGGCGCTCGCGCGAAGCGGCGTGCCCCCGCGCGCGGTAGGCTACGTCGAGGCGCACGGCACCGGCACCGCGCTAGGCGATCCGATCGAGCTCGCGGGCCTCACGCGCGCGTTCGCCGACACCACCGGCGATCGCGGCTTCTGCGCGCTCGGCTCGGTGAAATCGAACATCGGCCATTGCGAAAGCGCGGCGGGCGTCGCGGGCGTGACGAAGGTGCTGCTGCAGATGAAGCATCGCGAACTCGTGCCGACGCTGCACGCGGACGAAGCGAACCCCGACATCGATTTCGCGCAGTCGCCGTTCGCGCTGCAACGCCGGCTCGCGCCGTGGCCGAAGCCGGATCTCGACGGCTGGCCGCGGATCGCGGGCGTGTCGTCGTTCGGCGCGGGCGGCGCGAACGCGCACGTCGTGCTCGAGGAGTTCGTCGACGCGCGCGCCGCGTCCGCCGACGACGCGCGCGGCCCCGCGATCGTCGTGCTGTCCGCCGCGACCGACGACGCGCTGCGCCGCCGCGCGCAACAGCTTCACGCGCTGCTCGCCGAAGGCGAAATCGGCGACGACCGCCTGCACGATCTCGCCTATACGCTGCAGGTCGGCCGCGAACCGATGGCCGCGCGCTTTGGCTGCGTCGCCGGCTGCGCCGCCGCGCTTAAGGCGATGCTCGCCGCGTTCGTCGAAGGCGACGCGCCGCACGGCTGGCATGCGCATCGGCTCGCCGCCGGCCACCACGGCCTTGCCGAGCTCGACGCCGATCCCGAGCTGCGCGCGTCGCTCATCGGCCAATGCATCTCGACCGGCAAGCTCGACAGGCTCGCGGCGCTCTGGTGCCAGGGCCTCGGCGTCGACTGGTCCGAGCTGCATCGCGGCCACGCGCGCCGGCGCATGCATCTGCCCGCCTATCCGTTCGACGGCCCGAGCTACCGGCTGCGCGACGAAGCGGCGCTCGCCGCCGAGCCCGTGCGCCGGCAAGCGATCGACGCCGCGCGCGTCGGCACGCCTGCGATGCGCGACGCGATTGCCGACGCGCCCGGCGCGCCGGACGCGTCGACGCGCGCCGCATCGACGCCCGACGTCGCAACGCTCGTGCGCCGCACGGTCGCGCAGGCGCTCGGCTATCCGGAGGTCGATCTGAACGAGTCGTTCCTGTCGCTCGGCGGCGATTCGATTCGCGCGGCGCGCGTGCACCGGACGCTGCAACAGGCGCTCGGCGTGAAGATTCCGCTCAGCCTGATGCTGGAAGCGAAGACGCTCGCCGATTGCGTGCGCGCGATCGGCACGCTGACTCCGGCGGGCGACGCATCGGCGGCGTGCAGCTCCACCGCGGATTCGATCGACATCGGCGAGCCCGCGTTGCGCGCGTTCGCGTCCGAACCGGGCGCCTCGCCCGCGGACGAATCGTCGTTGCAAGCCGCGTCGCCGCGCCGCAGCGCCCCCGCGCCGCGCGATGCGATCCCGCGCGTGCACAAGTTGTCGCCGAACCAGCAGCAGTTCTTCTTCCTCGATCGCCTGAACCCGGCGAACCCGGCGTTCAACCTGCCGGGCGCGCTGCGCGTGCGCGGCGAGTGGCACGCCGACGCGCTCGAAGCCGCGTATCAGGCGCTCATCGATTCGCACGACGTGCTGCGCACCCGCTTCGTCGTGCGCGGCGGCAAGCCGTGCGCCGAAGTCGCGCCCCACCGCGCGGCGACGATCCGCCGTCACGATCTGTCGGCGCTCCTGCCGAAGCATCAGGCCGCACGCATCGCCGAATGCCTGACCGAATCGAGCCGGGAGGGCTTCGCGCTCGAACAGGGCGAGCCGAGCCGGCTGACGGTGCTCGAATTGCGCGACGACGATCATGTGATCCTGCTGAACCTGCATCACATCGTCGGCGACGCGGTGTCCGTCGTCGCGCTGCTCGACGCGCTCGCGCGCGCCGCGCTGACGGGCCGCGCGAGCGCGCCGTGCGATGCGCATCCGCAATATGCGGAGTGGGCCGCGCGCGAGGACGAGCCGCTCGCCGCGCTCGTCGAGCGCGAGCTGCCTTACTGGCTCGAGCGCCTGCGCGACGTGCCGCCGCCGTTGCCGCTGCCGTGCGACCGTGTGCGGCCGCCCGTGCCGAGCTATCGCGGGCAGAGCGTGCCGCTCGCGTTCCCGCCGGAGCTGACCGCGCAGCTCGACGCATACTGCAAGGCGCACGGGCTGTCGCGCTTCGTCGTGATGCTCGCCGCGTTCAAGGTCGCGCTGCGCGTGCTGTCGGGCCGCGACGATGTGGTCGTCGGCAGTCCTTACGCGAACCGCGCCGACGACGACACGGCCGACATGATCGGCTGCCTCGCGTACGCGCTCGTGCTGCGCACGCGCGTCGGCGAAGCCGAGACCTTCGCGGATGCGGTCTCGCTCGTGCGACGCACCGTGCACGGCGCGTTCGATCACCTCGGCGTGCCGTATCCGCGGCTCGTCGAGGCGCTGAATCCGGCGCGGCACGGCGGCGCGAATCCGCTCTACCAGATCATGTTCAACGTGATTCCGATGCCTGCGCTGCCGGACGGCGTCGAACCCGTCGAAGTGGATTCCGGCTGGCTCGACTACGACCTGTTCGTGCGGCTGCGCGCATCGGACCGCGCGATCGAAGGCGTGCTGCAATTCAGCGCGGATCTCTTCGATCGTTCGACCGCCGAAGCGATCGCGACGTACTACGTCGAGCTGCTGCATACGCTGCTCGCGCTTCCGTCGCTGCCGCTCGCGGGCCTCGCGCCGCCCGCCGGGCTCGCGCTCGCGCGAACGATCGCCGACGCGATGCCGCCGCTGCGCATCGAGATCGCGTCGACGTTCACGGATCGCCCGCTCGCCGGCACGCTGCGCTACTGGGGCGCCGCGACGGGCCAGCCGATCGAGCCGAATTTCGCGCCGTACGGGCAACTGCTCCAGACGCTCTACGATCCGTCGACGCCGTTCCATGCGAACCGGCGCGGAATGAACGTCGTGCTCGTCCGGCCGCGCGACTGGCTGCGCTTCGGCGAGGCGAGCGCGAGCGCCGAAGCCGCAGACGCGGACGCGGACGCGGACGCAGACGACAACGCGGACGCCGACGCGAGCGCCGCGGCTGAGCAAATCGCGCTCTACGTCGACGAGCTTGCCGACGCGCTCGCCGACGCCGCGCCGTCGCTCGCTGTGCCGCTGCTCGTGCTGGTGCTGCCCGACGACGCCTCGTCGCTCGCGGCGTGCGACGCGCGCAGCGGCGGCGAATGCATCGGCGCTTGCAGCGGCAAACGCAACAGCAAATGCAGCGGCGATTGCGGCGAAGAACGCGCGCGCGATTCGACGTTCGCGCCGTACCGCACGCTCGCCGCGGCGCTCGCGGACCTGCCGGCCGTGACGGTCGCGCACTGGCGCGACGTCGCGGCGATCTATCCGGTCGCCGACGTGTTCGATCCGCACGCGGACGCGGCGGGCCACGTGCCGTTCACGAGCGAGTACTACGCGGCGCTCGCGAGCTACATCGCGCGCACCGCGTTCCAGCACGCGTCGGTGCCGCTCGACGACGCATGGAACCGGCTCGCCGCGCAGATCCGCGACGACGCCGAGCACCTGCTCGCCGCGCCGGCCGGCGACGCGCGCGCGCGCCGCGCGCCGTACGCGCCGCCGACGAACGACGCCGAGGCAACGCTCGCGCCGATCTTCGCGGCCGCGCTGAAGCTCGACGATCTCGGCGTCGACGACAACTTCTTCGACTGCGGCGGCCATTCGATCCTCGCGATCGGCGTCGTCTATCAGATCAACGAAGCATTCGGCACGTCGCTGTCGGTCGCGGACATCTTCATGGCGCCGACCGTGCGCCGGCTCGCCGAGCGGATGCGCGACGCGCCGGACGGCCCGGAATACGTCGACCTCGCGAGCGCGGCGGTGCTGCCCGACGACGTCGCGCCGCTGCCCGAGCCCGTCGCCGGCACGCCGCGCGCGCTGCTCCTGACGGGCGCGACGGGCTTCGTCGGCCGCCATCTGCTGCGCGAGCTGATCGACCGCACCGGCGCGACGATCTACTGCCTCGTGCGCTCGCCCGACGCCGCGCAGGGCCTCGCGCGGCTGCGCGCGACGCTCGAGCGCTGGTCGTTGTGGCGCGACGGCGACGAGGCGCGCGTGATCGCCGTGCCGGGCGACCTCGGCCGCCCGCGAATCGGCCTGTCGAGCGCCGACCGCGCGCGGCTCGTCGCCGAAGTCGACGCGATCTATCACAACGGCACCAGCATGAACCATCTCGAATCGTTCGAGATGGCGCGCGCGGCCAACGTCGACGGCGTGATCGAGCTGCTGCGGATCGCGACCGAAGGCCGGCCGAAGACGTTCAACTACGTGTCGACGCTCGCGGTGTTCAGCATGCGCGAGCGCACCGGCACGCACGTATTCGACGAATCCGCGCCGATCGACGCCGAACAGCATCCGTCGGACCAGGGCTACACGACGAGCAAGTGGGTCGGCGAGCAGCTCGCGCATCTCGCGGCCGCGCGCGGCGTGCCGTGCAACGTGTTCCGTCTCGGCCTCGTGACGGGCGACGTGCGCCACGGCCGTTACGACGCGCTGCAGGCGTACTACCGGCTGCTGAAGAGCTGCGTGCTGATGGGCGCGGCGTTCGACGATTTCCGCTACGACCTCGTGATCACGCCCGTCGACTACGTCGCGCGCGCGCTCGCGCATCTCGGCGCGAAGCATCCGGGCGGCGGCCGCGTGTTTCATCTGTCGACGATGCAGGTCACGCCGATGCGCACGGTGTTCGAAATGATGAACGCGCACCTGCCGGCGCCGATGCGCATGCTCACGCACCGCGCATGGATCGACGAGCTGCGCGTGCGCTACCGGCGCGGCGACGTGCAGCCGATCGTGCCCGTCGTGCAATGGATGATGAACATGAGCGACGCGGAGCTCGTGAAGCTCGCCCGCGAGCGCGAGGAAACCACGTTCATCTATGACTGCACGGCGACGCATCGCGAGCTCGAGGCGGCCGGCATCGTCGTGCCCGTGTTCGACGACGCGCTGTTGCAGCGATACCTGCGCGGCATGTTCGACGACGACGCGGACCTGCGCGCGCTCGCGCCCGAGCCGGACGACGGCGAGCGCGCTTCCTCCCTTCACTCCCACACGTGAAATGAAATTCATGGACGATCTCATCTATCAAGACGAACATGCGTCGCTGCAACCGCTCGAAGGCCTGACCGTGAGCGTGATCGGATACGGCATTCAGGGCCGCGCGTTCGCGGCGAATCTGCGCGACAGCGGCGTGTCGGTGCGCGTCGGCAACATCGACGACCGCTACTTCGAGCTCGCGCGCGCGGAAGGCCATCGCGTGACGGGCATCGCCGAGGCGGTCGCGCACGCGGACATCGTGCTGCTGCTGATTCCGGACGAGGCGCACGGCGCGGTGTTCGATGCCGGCATCGCGCCCAACCTGCGCGAAGGCGCGCTGCTGTGCGTCGCGCATGGGCACTCGCTCGTGCAGGGCGACGTGCGCCCGCTCGCCGGGCGCGATCTCGCGATGCTCGCGCCGCGCATGTACGGCGATCCGATCCGCCGCTACTATCTCGCCGGGCAGGGCGCGCCCGCGTACTTCGACATCGTCGCGGACCACACCGGCCGCGCGCGCGAGAAGGTGCTCGCCGTCGCGCGCGCGGTCGGCTTCACGCGCGCGGGCGTGATGGCGCTCGGCTACCGGCAGGAGACGTTCCTCGATCTGTTTCAGGAGCAGTTCCTCGCGCCCGCGCTCGTCGATCTCGTCGAGGCGGGGTTTCAGGCGCTCGTCGAGCGCGGCTTCAATCCGAAGGCCGCGCTGCTCGAAGTCTACGGCTCGGGCGAGATGGGCAAGATGATGCTCGACGGCGCGGATATCGGGCTCGACGAAGTCGTCGCGCTGCAAGGCTCGCCGACCTGTCAGGTCGGCTATCACCGCTGGCGCGGCCGCACGCTGCCCGCCGCCGTGCGCGAGCTCGCCGCGCGCGTGCTCGATCAGATCGACAGCGGCGACTTCTCCGCCTATCTGAAGGAACATGCGTCGAACGACTACGCGTCGCTCGACGCGGCGCGCCGCGCGGTGCTGAAGCGGCCGCTCAACGTGACGCACGCGCAAGTGCGCGCGGCGTTCCGCTTCCCGACCGAGAGCGCGGGCGGGCTCTATCAATCGACGGCGGCGGCCGCCGCCGACGCCGAGCCGGAGATCGCACGATGAGCGCCCGGCGTCTTCTCGTCGGCGCGACGTTCACGGCGTCTCCGCTCGATCCGCTGCTGCGCGCGCAAGGTTTCGACGACGTCGCGTTCACGCGCTACAACCAGCTTTTGCAAACGCTCGTCGCCCCCGATCCGCGGCACGCGGGCGACGCGACGCTGCTGCTCGTGCGGCTCGCGGACTTCGTGCGTCACGAAGCGGGCGAGCGCGCGCAAACGCCGGACGCGCTCGCCGCGCTGCTCGCGCAGCGCGCGCACGCATGGCTCGACGCGCTCGCATCGTTCGGCGCGAATCGTGCGGCGCCGTCGTGGATCGTCGTGCTGCCGTCGCCCGCGCTCGACGAGCGCGGCGCGAATCTCGCCGATGCGTGCCGACGGCTCGAACACGCGCTGCTCGGCGTGCCCGGCTTGCGCGCGCTCGACTGGGCCGACTTCGCCGCGTCGAGCGCGATCGCGCAGCCGTTCGATCCGGTCGCGGACAAGCTCGGCCACGTGCCGCTGACGATCGAGGGATTCGCCGCGTTCGCGCGGTGGCTCGCCGAGCGCGTGCGCGGCGAAGCAAGCGAAACGACGCGTGCCGCGGCGAACGCGAACGATACCGCACGCGCCGAATTGGCCGCTGTTGCGAGCGCGCACGCGCCCGCCGCCGCCACCGAAGCCAGCGCCGTCGAAACCCGCGCCGCCGACACGCCGGCCTGCGCGCGCGCAAGCGCCGATTCGCGAGCCGCCGCGACGAGTGCGCACGCCCCCGCGCTCGGCGGGGCCACCGGGTCCGCCATTCAAACGAACACCGCCGCCACGCACGACGCCGCGCCGCCGCACACAGGCTCGCCAGCCAGCGGCACGACGGCCGCGGCGCCCGCGCCGTCGCTCGCCCGCTTCTTCGAGCGCCTGCAACTGCGCGTCGCGAGCGTGGCGCTCGACGACGAAACGGCGCTCGCGAAAAGCGCGCGCCTGAGCCACACGGCCGCGACGTTCCACCTGAGCGGCCGCCCGTATCTCGAAGCCGACCTGCTCGACGCGATCGCGCGCGACGCATGCGGCCTCGCGCTGACCATCGCCGACCGCTTCGGCCAATACGGCTGCAGCGGCTTCGCGCTCGTGCGCGCGGAGGCCGGGCTGCCCGTTCTCGCCGAATTCGTGCTGAGCTGCACGGTGCTCGGCAAGCAGGCCGAGCACGGCGTGCTGCTCGCGCTCGCGCTCGCGGCGCAACGCGCCGCGCTGCCGGCCGTCGCGCTCGACTACGTGCGCACCGACGGCAATCAGCCGGCCGTCGAGTTCGTCGACGCGATTGCCGCGCAAGCAGGCGTCGCCGTCGAGCGAAGCGGCCCGCGCGCGCGGCTGCGCATCGCGCCCGCCGCGCTCGCCGACGCGGTGCTCGCCTGCGCGAAAGCGCCTCACGCGCTCGCGTCGAGCGCGCAGGCGCTCGACCTCGCCCCGCTCTTCTTCCGTTCAACCGCTTACCCGACCGCCCACCGATGAACGCGAACCCCGACGCCTTCAACCCATCCCGCGCCGCGCCGCCCGACGACTGGTGGGCGCGCGACAGGCTGCACTACCGCGACGGCGCGCTGCACTTCTGCGGCCGCAACGTCGCCGAGCTCGCGGCCGCCTTCGCCGAACCGCTCTTCCTGTACGACACGCAGCGCGCAGTCGACAACGTCGAACGCCTGCAACGCGCGCTCGGCGGCCTGCAAGGCGGCGACTTCCGCGTCTATTACGCGATGAAGGCGAATCGCTTTCGCCCGCTGCTGTCCGAGCTGCGGCGCTCGCCAGTCTTCGGCATCGACGCGTGCTCGCCCGAGGAATTGCGCGAAGCGCTCGCGTGCGGCTTCGCGCCCGAGCGCATCTCGTACACGGCGCACGGGATGATGCCGGACGAAGCGGCCCTCCTCGCCGCGTTGCCCCGCGTGCACGTGAACTGCGACACGCTCAGCGCGATCGCGCTGCTCGGCAGCCGCTCGCCCGGCCGCGAGATCGGCATCCGCGTGAATCCCGGCGTCGGCATCGGCTACGGCGACAGCGAACGCCTGAGCTACGCGGGCGCGAACGTGACGAAGTTCGGCATCTATGCGGAGCAGTTCGGCGCGGCGCTCGAGCTCGCCGCGCGGCACGGGCTCGCCGTGACGTGGCTGCACTGCCACGCGGGCTGCGGCTACCTCGATGCGCAACTCGCGTCGTTCGAGCGCGTGCTCGACGCGCTGGACGCGTTCGTCGCGCGCGTGCCCGGCCTGCGCGGCGTCAACCTCGGCGGCGGGCTCGGCCTGCCGCATCGCGCGACCGACGGGCCGCTCGACCTCGAGCGCTGGCGCGCGGCCGTGCACGCGCGCTTCGGCCGCCGCCCGCTCGCGCTCGCGATCGAGCCCGGCGATTTCATCGCGAAGGACGGCGGCATGCTCGTGCTGCGCGTCGCGTACGTCGAGCTCAAGCGCAACCGCCGCTTCGTCGGCCTGAACGGCGGCTTCAACCTCGCGATCGAGCCCGCGTTCTACGGCCTGCCGTGCGAGCCCGTGCCGTGCGTGCGGCGGCCGGGCACCGTGCAATCGGTGTGTCTCGCCGGCAACATCAACGAGGCGCTCGATGTGTGGGGCGACCACGTGAGCCTGCCGCCCGTCGAGCCGGGCGACTTCGTCGCGCTGCTGAACGCGGGCGGCTACGCGTCGTCGATGAGCTCGAACCACTGCTTGCGCGGACAGTTCCGCGAGCTCGCGCTGTTCGACGCCGCGCCGCATTGACCTCAACTTCAACGATAAGGAGCCCCAGCGTGTCCTCGCTTTCACGACAATTGAGCGATCTCGGCAGCCGGATCTTCACGAGCGCGCCGTTCGGCCCCGGCGTGTCGATGCAGAATCTCGCCGAATGGTCGTCGCTCGCGCATGTGCAACTGCTCGGCAAGGTCGCCGCCGAATTCGGCATCGACATCGGCCTCGAAGACGCCTACCGGCTCGACAGCTTCGAGCGGCTGCTGCATTACATCGAGCGGCAGCGCGGGCCGGCCGGCGACGCGCCGCCAGCGGGCGCAACGCCCATATCGGCCGCGGACACGGCCGGCGCCGCCCCCGCCACGATCGGCGCGCTGCTGCACGCGCGCGCCGACGCACTGCCCGACGAGCCGTTCCTGTTCTTCCCCGCCGACGATCGCGGCTACACGTATCGCGCGTTCCACGATCTCTCGCGCGCCGCCGCCGAAACACTGCACGCGCACGGGTTGCGGCGCGGCGATCGGCTGTCGGTCGTGCTGCCGAACGGCCCCGAGTTCCTCGCGTACTACTTCGGCGCGCATCTGCTCGGCGTCGTCTCGGTGCCGATCAATCCGGCGTTGAGCGCGGCCGAGTGTGCGTACATCGTCCGCAACAGCGGCGCGAAGCTCGTCGTGTTCGACCGGCGAATGACGAACCTGCGCGACGCGGTGCGCGCCGAGCTCGGCGACGATGACGGCGCGCGCCTCGCGAGCGCCGACGCCGCGTCCGGCTTCGGCCTCGAAGCGCTCGCGGCGGCGGCCGAGCACGCGACGATCGCCGCCGATCCCGATCTCGCCGCCGACGACGACGCGAGCATCCTCTACACGTCCGGCACCACGGGCCACCCGAAAGGCGTGGTGCTGTCGCACCGGAACCTGCTGGCCGACGCGCGCGCGCTCGCCGACTGGTTCGCGTTCGAGCCCGGCACGCGCACGATGTGCATCCTGCCGCTGTTCCACAACAACGGCCAGGTGATCACGCTGCTGTCGCCGCTGATCGCGGGCGGCAGCTCGGTGATCCTCGAAGGCAAATCGGCGCTGCCGTCGTTCTGGAGGCTGATCGACGCGTATCGCGTGAACTGGACGAGCGTGATGCCCGCGTTCCTGTCCGCGTTCCTCGAATACGGGCTCAAGCGCACCGACGGCACGCTGCGCGGCATCGTCTGCGGCGGCCAGGTGCTGCTCGACGAGGTGCGCAACCGCTTCGAGAGCGAATACCGCGTGCCGGTGTTCGAGGGCTTCGGCCTCACCGAGACGACATCGTTCGCGACGATGAACCGCCATCCCGCCGAGCGCCGCCGCTTCGGCTCGATCGGCGTCGCGCTGCCGTGCAACGCGCTGCGGATCGTCGACGCGCACGGCCGCGACGTCGCCGCGGGCGAGACGGGCGAGATGCTGATCCGCGGCGACAACGTCGCTGCGCGCTATCACGCGCGCGCCGAGCTCACCGCCGGGCGCTTTCGCGACGGCTGGCTGCACACGGGCGATTACGGCTACTGTGACGACGAAGGCCATTTCTTCTTCGCGACGCGCGCGGACGACCTGATCATCAAGGGCGGCGAGAACATCTATCCGGCCGAGATCGAGAACGTGCTGCACGGCTGCGCCGACATCGTCGAATGCGCGGCGCTCGGCGTGCCCGATCCGATTCTCGGCCAGGACGTGTGCGTGTACGTGAAGCTGCGGCCGTCGTCGACGCTCGGCAAGGACGACGTCCGCCGCCTGTGCGAAGGCCGCATCGCGCATTACAAGTGCCCGCGCCACGTCGTGCTGCTCAACGAGCTCGACGATCTGCCCGAGCTGCCGAAGGGCCCGACGCGCAAGATTCTCCGGCGCAAGCTGCTCGAGCACTTCGCGGCGCGGCGCGAACGGGAATCCGCATGACGCGCCGGGCCGCCGGCCTCGCGCATTTCACCGAACCGCATCGACCGACCATGAAGGAGACGCCATGAAGCTCGTACTGTTCCTGCATCTGATTTTCGTTGCCGCGTGGATGAGCTGCGTGATCGTCGAAGGCATCTTCGAGCACGCGATCGATCGGAGTCCGGAGCAGCGCGCGTTCATCTCGAAGCTGCACTGGGCCACCGACAAATACGTCGAGATTCCGGCCTTCACGATCGTATTGATCACGGGCGCGATCCTGCTCGCGCATCGCGCGCCGACGCCGCTGCTGCTCGCGAAGGTCGCGTTCGGCACGCTCGCGATCGCATTGAACGCCGTGTGCGTGTGGATCGTCGTGCGGCGCAGGCATTACGCGGCGCGCGACGACTACGCGGCGTGGGAACGCATCGACCGCGTGCAGCACAAGCTCGGCGGGATCGTCGCGATCGCGATGCTCGTCGCGCTCGGCATCGGCGGCTACATGTTCGCAGGAGCATAAATGAAGGCATTGATTTTCCCTGGCCAGGGCTCGCAGGCGGCCGGCATGGGCAGCGATCTGTTCGAACGGCATCCGCGGATCGTCGAGCAGGCGGACGACGTGATGGGCCTGTCGGTCGCGCGCCTTTGCATCGACGATCCGGACGGCCTGCTCGCCGACACCCGCTATGCACAGCCGGCCATCTTCGTCGTCAACGCGCTCTGCCTCGCCGCCTGGCGCGACACGCACGACGACGCGCACGACGACGCGCACGTCTGGCTCGCCGGGCACAGCCTCGGCGAATACAGCGCGCTGCTCGCGGCGGGCGTGTTCGATTTCCGCACCGGGCTCGAGATCGTCAAGCGGCGCGGCGAGCTGTTCGCGTCCGTCGAAGGCGGCGCGATGGCGGCGGTCGTCGGCGTGAGCGCGGCCGAGCTCGGCCGCCGCCTGCGCGCGCGCGGCTTCGACGACGTCGACCTCGCGAACTACAACAGCGCCGGGCAAACCGTGATCGCGGGCCCGGCCGCATCGGTCGACGGCGCGGCGCGCATGCTCGACGCGTGCGGCGACGTCACCGTTCATCCGCTGAAGGTGAGCGGCGCGTTCCACTCGCGCTGCATGACGCCGCTCAAGCCCGAGTTCGACGCATTCCTCGCGCGCTTCACGCTCGCCGAGCCCGCGCGGCCCGTCGTGTCGAACGTGACCGCGCGCCCCTATCAGCCGCCCGGCACGCCCGCCGACTATCTCGTCGAGCAACTCGACCAACCGGTGCGCTGGCGCGACAGCGTCCGTCACATGCTGCGCTCGGGCGTCGACGAATGGGTCGAGCTCGGCCCCGGCCGCCGGGTCCTGACGCGCCTCGTCGACGCAATCCGGCGCGAACAGCCCGAACAGCCCGCCGCGCCGTCACCCGCATCTCTTTGAAGAGGACCGATCCGACATGTCACCCCTCCAATCCGCCCTCGCCGCCTGCCGGACGCTGACCGCGCCGCCGCCGCTCGCGCCCGCGTCCAACTTCGCCGACGTGCTGCGCTTTCGCGCCGAGACGACGCCCGACGAGTTCGCATACGGCTACCTCGGCTACGGCCGCATGCCGGACCGCGTGATGCGCTATGGCGACATTCACCGCCGCGCGCTCGCGATCGCGCGCGAAATCGTCGCGCACGGCCGCCCGGGCGACCCCGTGCTGCTGATCTTCCCGTCCGCCGCCGACTTCATCGAAGCGTTCTTCGGCTGCCTGTACGCGGGCCGGATGGCCGTGCCGGCGCTGCCGCCGCGCACCGAGAAAGAGCGCCGCCGGCTGATTTCGATTGCGCGCGATTGCGCGCCGTCGTTCGCGATCTGCGGCGCGGGCGAGCGGGACACCGTGCTCGCCGAGCTGTGCGCGGCGGGCGTCGTCGCGCCGCCGTGCCGCGAAGTCGACGCGTTCGACGCGATCGCCGACGATGCCGACCACGCCGCGCCCGCGCTGCCCGCCGTCGCGCCCGACAGCATCGCGTTCCTCCAGTACACGTCCGGCTCGACGTCCGATCCGAAGGGCGTGATGGTCGGCCACGACAACCTGCTCGCGAACGAGCGGCTGCTGCGCCGGCACTGGGGCAGCGATCGCGAGCGCTGGCTGATGGTGTCGTGGCTGCCGCACTATCACGACATGGGGCTGATCGGCGCAATCCTGCATCCGATCTACGCGGGGCGGCCCGCCGTGTTCATGTCGCCGCAGGACTTCCTCCAGCATCCGGCGCGCTGGCTCCACGCGGTGTCCGACTACGGCGCGACCTGCAGCGGCGCGCCGAACTTCGGCTACGAGCTGTGCCGCCGGCGCGCGAGCCGCATGGATCTCACGCGGCTCGATCTGTCGACATGGGAGCAGGCGTTCAACGGCGCGGAGCCGGTGCGGCCGCGCACGATGCGCGAGTTCGCCGACGCGTTCGCGTCCACCGGCTTTCGTTACGACGCTTTCGCGCCCTGCTACGGGCTCGCGGAGCTGACGCTCGCGGCAACGTCGAAGCAGCTCGGCGCGCCCGTCGTCATCCGGCGCGCCGACTACGGCGCGCTCGCCGACGGGCGCTTCGAACCGCACGAGGGGGACGGCAGGTCGATCGACGTCGTGTCGGTCGGCACGCTCGCGCATGCGGATCAGACGTTTCGCATCGTCGATCCTTCGACGGGCGAGCCGCAGCCGGTGGGCGCGATCGGCGAGATCTGCGTCGCGAGCGACAGCGTCTGCCACGGCTATTTCGGCCGCCCGGACGCAACCGACGCAACGTTCCGCGCATACCGCTGCGACGCCTTTCCGAACGGCATGCTGCGCACGGGCGACCTCGGCTTCGTCGACGATCGCGGCCATCTGTTCGTCTCGGGGCGGATCAAGGATCTGATCATCCTGAACGGCGTCAACTACTATCCGCAGGATATCGAAGGCGCGGTGCTCAACGTATCCGACCAGATCCGCGCGAACCGGCTCGCCGCGATCATGGTCGAGCGCGACGAGCAGGCGGGGGTCGTCGTCGTGCTGGAGGCGATCGGCCGGTTCGATCTCGCGACGCTCGCGCCGGAGATCGGCCGCGAGGTGTGGGACGCGTGCCAGCTGACGCTGAGCGGCGTGATCCGCGTGAAGAAGGGCGAGATCCATACGACGTCGAGCGGCAAGATCCAGCGCGCGACCTGCGCGAAGATGCTCGCGGACGGCGCGTTCACGATCGAGGATGCGCATTTGCACGACGCCGCGCAAGCGTGGCTCGCGCCGCTGATCGAGCGGTGCGCGGGCGGTGGCCGCGAGGCTTCAGGCGACGCGCGGGCCGTCGCCTGACCGCGCGCGGCGCGGCGCTCGCGCTCGATTCCTCGGACGGTCGCGTGGCGGCGTGCGGTGTTTTGCGTTTTGCGTTTTGCGTTTTGCGTTTTGCGTTTTGCGTTTTGCGTTTTGCGTTTTGCGTTTTGCGTTTTGCGTTCTGCGCCGGGTGTCGCGTGTCGCGTGTCGCGTGTCGTGAGTCGTAAGTCGTGAGTCGTGCGTGTCGCGCGTGTCGTGCGTCGTACGTTCTACGCTCCACTTTCTACCTGCGCGGCGATCGTCGGTCCCGCGAACGCCGTGCATGGATCGAGCGGAATTCGCGGACACGCATCGCCGGAATCCTCGCATCGCGCCGCACACCGGGTTATAGTCCGGCGTGCGCGCGCCGCACGCACGCATGCATGCCGCGCGACGTGACATGCGCCACGCGCACGCCCGTCGCCTCCGCCCCGGCGCCGCGCCGTTCTTCGACACCAACCCGCACGGGCGGCCCGCCGGGCCGTCCGGCATCCGATTCGTTCAAACGCCGATCGATGGCTTCGTTGATTCTCGTTCTCGCCTGCCTCGTCGCGGGCGCCGCGCTCGCACGGAGCAAGCGCCTGCCGGACAACTTCCCGGCCAGCCTCAATTATTTCGTCATCCAGATTTCGCTGCCCGCGCTCGTGCTGCAGCATCTGCACCGAATCGCCTTCGGCGCGGACGTGCTGTGGCTCTTCGCGACGCCCGTCATCGTGTTCGCGGCCACCGCGGCGCTCGCGCTCGCGGCGGGCGCGCTGCTCGGCCTCGACAAGGCGACGGTCGGCTGCCTCACGCTCGTCTGCGGCACGAGCAACACGTCGATCGTCGGCGTGCCGGTCGTGCAGGCGCTGATCGGCGGCGCGGCGGTCGGCCACGCGCTCGTCGTCGACCAGGCGAACTTCATCGTGATGTGCACGGCGGGCCTCGTCGCCGCCGATCTGTATGCCGGCAGCGCGACGAGCTGGCGCGGCGTCGCGCGGCAGCTCGCCGACTACCGTCCGATTCAGGCGATGGCGCTTGCGCTGCTGTTGCGGCCGGTGCCGTTCCCGCCCGCCGTCGAGGACGTGCTGAGCGCGCTCGGCGCAACCCTCACGCCGATCGCGATGATCTCGGTGGGCGCAAGCTTCAGCCTGCGCAGCGCCCGCGACGCCGCGCGAAACTTCGTCGTGGGCATCGGCCTCAAGCTGCTCGTCGTGCCGGCGATCGTGCTCGCGTGCGGGCTCTACCTGTTCGCGCAGCGGGGCGTGCCGCTCGCCGTCGCGCTCGTGCAGGCGACGATGCCGCCGATGATCATCGCGGGGCTCATCGCGATCGACAAGAAGCTCGACCCGCCGCTCGCGGGCGCGCTGATGACGCTGGGCGTGCCGGCGTCGATCGCGGCCGCGTGGCTATGGCGCGGCGCGCTGCCCTATTGAGACGGCCGAAACGGCCGCGAGATTTGATTCGGAACACGAACCGTCCGGCCCGCGGCGCATGGTCTTCGTCGAGTGCCCGGCGCGGATCTCGCGTGCACGCGGCGGTTCTCGCCGCAACCGTGGCGAAAAGCGCGCCGCGCCCCGTCGGTCGAACGCGGCGCAACGGCGCTCGCGCGGCCGTCACGCACCGTCGGGCAACAACCGGTGCATTTCGTGGAACACCATGTCGGGCCGCGCGGCAATCTTCAGCGGCACGCCCGACGCGACGAAGCCGAGCGATTCGTAAAAGCCGCGCGCCGAATCGCGTGCAGTGCACCAGACGACCTTTCCGTCCCGCCGCTGCGCGTACTCGATGCACGCGCGCATCAGCCGCGTGCCGACGCCGTGCCCCTGCATGAACGGCTCGACGGCCACGCCGCGCAGCCGCCACGCGCTGTCCGGCGGGAAATCGCGGAACGCCTGCCGGCAGATCGTCGCGACGGCGACGATCCCGTCCGGCGTTCGGGCCGCCAGATGAAGCGTCGCCTCGTGGTCGTCGCACGGAAAGCGGCTCGCGTTCTCGTCCCCGTCCAGCAGAATTCTGGCCCTGAGCGGCAACACGGACGCAACCGGCACGGTCACGATTGAGTACGACTGTTGATCGACGAGCATCGGCTGTTTACGAAAAAATTGATTGACCCATTCTAAATGCGCGAATGTTTTCGTTCGCAAAAAAATATTTGTTGTTCACCCCGGCCGATGCGGTTAATCTGAATAAATGTTGCTCGCTTCATTAATTTCAAGCAAACAAACTGCGATCACAGATAATGGAGAAAATCTCGTCCGATACGGGCAGCGCCTATGACGAGATCCGTTCGCGGATCTTCGACGGCCGATTGTCGCCCGGGCAGAAAATCTCTCACCGGGGCCTCGCACACGAGCTGGGCGTCGGGCAGATGCCGGTGCGCAGCGCACTGCAACTGCTCGCGTCGGAAGGGCTCGTCAACATCGTCGACAAGAGCGGCACCTTCGTCAACGAGCCGACGCGCGACGATCTGCGCGAAATCTACGAGCTGCGCCTCGCGCTGGAAAGCACCGCGGCGTACCTCGCCGCGCGCGGCGGCGCGACGGACGGCCTGTCGCGCTCGCACGCGCAGATGCGCCGGCTCGTCGACGAAAACAGCGCCGACATCATGGTCGAACAGAAAATCGGCTGGGTCTTTCATGACGAAATATTCAAGGCCGCGCGCAACGACCGGCTATTTACGACATACAAGCTACTGCGCGCGCAAACTCACGCGCTGAACGAATTGCCGCGAAGCGATTTCGCGACGGTCAGGCGCGGCACGCTCGAACATTTGGAGATTTGCGCGGCCATCGATATGCGGGACGCGGAAACGGCGCGGCGCCTGATGTGGAATCACGTGATCGACGGCACTCCGGACAGAATCCGATTAATTCGAGCTCAATATGACACTGGCCAATAAAAAAATTCCTTTATCGCTGCTGATGATTCTCGGCCTCGCGTTCGGCGTGGCCTTCGGCCTGATCGCGCCCGCCGCGAGCCGCGATCTGGCGTTCATTTCGACGCTGTTCGGCCACGCGATCAAGATGGTCGTGCTGCCGCTGATCCTGCTGTCGGTGACGCTCGGCGCGTTCCGCGCCGGCACGCAGCGCGGCCGGCTCGGCAAGACGGCCGCGTTCAGCCTCGTGTTCTTCGTGTTGATGACGGTGCTCGCCGCGTCGCTCGGCCTCGCGCTCAACTGGCTGTTCCGGCCGGGCATCGGCGCGAGCCATGCGCAGACGGCGTCGATGCCTGCGAATCTCGCGAGCGGCATCGACTGGCTGAAGTTCCTGACCGACATGATCCCGTCGAACATCGTCGGCGCGCTCGCGGCCGGCAATTCGCTGCCGGTGCTCGTGTTCGGCGTGCTGCTCGGCTGCGCGCTCGCCGCCGTCGAGGATCGCGCGGCGCCGTTCGTCGCCGTCTGCGAATCGATGCTCGCCGCATTCTTCAAGATGACGGAGTGGGTTGTGTCGCTGTCCCCGATTGCGATCTTCGCTGCGATCGCAGTGCTGCTGTCGTCGAAGGGGCTCGCCGCGATGGCGCCGCTCGCGAAGCTGCTCGGCATCGCATACCTCGGCATGGCGGTTCTCGCGCTGTGGCTCACGCTGATCGTCAAGCTCGCCGGCCATTCGCCGCGCGCGGTCGTACGCAAGGTCAGCGAGCCGCTGATTCTCGGCTTCACGACGCGCTCGTCCGAAATCACGTTCCCCGTGCATCTGAAGAAGCTGACGGAGATGGGCGTGCCGGCGTCGGTCGCGTCGACGGTGCTGCCGCTGTCGTACATCTTCAATCGCGAAGGCGCGGTGCTCTATACGGTGCTCGCGGTGTGCTATCTCGCGGACGCGTATCAGCTCGCATGGAGCTGGCCGCTGATGATCACGATCGCCGTGCTGACGATCATCACGATCGACGGCGCCGCGAACGTGCCGTCCGGCGCGGTCGTCGCGATCACGGTGATCCTCGCCGCGATCGGGCTGCCCGCCGAAGCGGTGCTGCTGATTCTCGGCGTCGACGCGTTCTTCGACATGGGCCGCACCGCGCTCAACGTGTACGCGAGCACGGTCGCGACGACGCTCGCGAGCCGCGTGTCGGGCGTCACGCCGGAGATCGCGGACGCCGCGGCGCACGCGTCGCGCGTCTGAAGCATGTCGTGCGCGCCGTCGACACCGGCGCGCGAAGCGGAAACGGCGCGGCGAAGGCTGCCGGAAACCGAAGATTCGACGACCGGCGCGGCGCGCCGGCCGATGCGGGAAAGTTTTTGCGAGCGCGATGCTCGGCGGTTCGGTGGATGCGGCACGCCGCGCGTGCGGCGGCGCACGACACGGCAACCGCCTCGCATGACATCGCCCGCGCGATTGTAGTTCCGTCTGCGAGTATTTCTGGCCCTCGGATGCAGGCGGTTACGCAGTCCCTGTCGCCCCACGCTGGGACTGCGCTTTTTATTGTCGGACCCAGCGGCGCAACGAAACGATGAGTTCGCGTTTCATGCGCCGCTGCCAAGTGTAGGCCGAGACACGGCGCGCGAAACAGGCGTCGCGCCGCCGCAGGCCGGTTGGATCGATTCGATACGAATCGTCGTTCTTGCGCCGCCGATGCGAAGCGACGGCTGCGCCTCCCGCTCTTCATCGCGCATGCCGGCCGTCACGCGACGGGCGTAGGATTCGTGCGTCCGTCGCGTTCGCGCGGTCCTCAGGCTCTTGGGCTCTTGGGCTCTTGGGCTCTTGGGCTCTTGGGCTCTTGGGCTCACGGGCTCTTGGTCGGTCAGGCAGGCAGTTGGACACTCAGGCAGCAGAGCTCTTCAGCTCTTCAGCTCTTCAGCTCTTCAGCTCTTCAGCTCTTCAGCATTCGAGCGCTTCGATCATCGAGCGTTCGAACATTCGGCCCATCAGATTCCGACTCTCAGGCTCGTGAGCGTCATCGGACTTCCTGACGCCGTGCCCCCGGCTATCGTGTTTTCCGACCAAGCAAGTCAGACGCGCATCGGCGCATGCGGCGGCTCACGATCCGCAGCCGCCGCACGCACCGCTCAACGCGACGCGACGTCCTGCTGCCGGGGCTCGCGCGCACCGACGGCCACGTCGCCCGCCCAGCCGCCGCCGAGCGCGCGAATCAGGTTGACCGTCGACACCGCCTGCGTGCCCGTCAGCTGATTCGACTGCAATTGCGATTCGAGCACCGAGCGCTCGCTGTCGATCACGTCGAGATAGCTGACCGCGCCTTCCTGATACTGCGTGCGCGAGAGCGTCGCCGCGCGCCGCGACGCGTTGACCGCATCGCTCTGCGCGCGAATCTGATCGTCGAGCAGACGCAGATCGGCGAGGTTGTCCTCGACCTCGCGGAACGCGACAAGCACCTGCTGCCGGTAGTTCGCGACTTCCTCGTCGTACTTCGCGCGAGCCTGCGCGACGCCCGCGCTGCGCCGTCCGCCGTCGAAGATCGGCAGCGTGAGCGCCGTGCCCGCGAACGGCCCGAGCAGGAACGTGCGGCTCGACCACAGGAACAGATTGCCGAGCGTCGCCGCTTCATAGCCGAACGAGCCGGTGATGTCGAGCTTCGGGAAGTACGCGGACTTCGCGAGGCCGATGCGCGCGTTCGCGGCCATCATCGCGCGCTCGGCGGCCGCGATGTCGGGCCGCCGCTCGAGCAGCGCCGACGGCAGCCCCGCCGGCACCCGCACCGCCACCGGCACGATCGGCGTTTCCTTGAACGAGAAATCCGCGGGCGCCTTGCCGAGCAGGATCGCGAGCGCATGCTCGGATGCGGCGCGCCGCCGCTCGACGCCGACCGCGTCCGCCTGCGCGGTCGCGAGCTCGTTCTTCGCGCGCGACACGTCGAGTTCGCCGATGTCGCCTTCGCTGAAGCGCCGCTGCACGAGCTTCAGCGCCTGCTCGCGCAGTTCGACCGTGCGCCGGTACAGATCCTGGTCGGAATCGAGCCGGCGCAGCTCGAAATAATTTTGCGCGACGTCCGCCTGCAACGCGAGCTGCACCGAGCGGAACAGCGCCTGGCTCTGCGCTTCATCCGCGCGCGACGCTTCGACGTTGCGGCCGACCCGGCCGAACAAATCCGCTTCGTACGACACCGTGCCCTGCGCGCGCCAGAGCGTCGCGTTCGTCGGGCCCGCGCCTTGCGGCTGGAATTGCGACGCCGACGACAGCCCCTCGCGCGTCGGCCCGAAGCCGGCGCCCACTTGCGGGAACCACTGCGAGCGCGCGGCGCGCGTCGCCGCGCGCGCCTGCTCGACGCGCGCCGCCGCGGCCTTCAGGTTCTGGTTCGCCGCGAGCGCCTGCTCCTCGAGCGCGTCGAGCACGGGGTCTTCGAATACCCGCCACCATTCGCCGCGATGCGCGTCGTCGGCGGGCTCGGCGGCCTTCCACGTGCCGGCCTGCTCGCCCTGCGCGAGCGTCGGCGCTTCCTTGAACGCGGCGGGCGTCGCGACGTCCGGCCGCTTGTAGTCGGGCCCGACCGCGCACGCGGCGAGCAGCGCGACGAGCAGGCCGCTCGCCGCCGCGATCTTCGCGACGCGCGCGATGCGTTCGTTGATGTTGGTCTTGTTCATCTTCCTATCCTCAAGCGTCCGGAGCCGGCAGCCCGTAGCCCGCCGAATCCTTCTGCGCGACGTGAATCTTGCCGCCCGCGAGCGTGCGCAGCACCACGTAGAACACCGGCGTCAGCATCAGGCCGAACAGCGTCACGCCGAGCATCCCGAAGAACACCGCGATGCCCATCGCGTGCCGCATCTCCGCGCCTGCGCCCGTCGACAGCACGAGCGGCACGACGCCCATGATGAACGCGATCGACGTCATCAGGATCGGGCGCAGCCGCAGCCGGCTCGCCTCGACGGCGGCCTCGAACGGCGTCTTGCCGTCGTGCTCGAGCTCGCGCGCGAATTCGACGATCAGGATCGCGTTCTTCGCAGACAGCCCCACGAGCACCATCAGCCCGATCTGCGTGAAGATGTTGTTGTCGCCCTGCGTGAGCCACACGCCGGTGAGCGCCGACAGAATGCTCATCGGCACGATCAGGATCACCGCGAGCGGCAGCGTCAGGCTTTCATACAGCGCGGCGAGCACGAGGAACACGAGCAGCACGCTGATCGGGAACACCCAGAACGCCGAGTCGCCGGCCAGAATCTGCTGATACGTGAGATCGGTCCATTCGAACTTCACGCCGCGCGGCAGCGTCTGCGCGGCGATCCGCTCGACGGCCGCCTGCGCCTGCCCCGACGAGTAGCCGGGCGCGGGCCCGCCGTTCACGTCGGCCGCCGTGTACGCGTTGTAGCGCACGACCATCTCCGGCCCGAACGTCGGCGACACCGTGACGAGCGACGACAACGGCACCATCTCGCCCGCCGCGTTGCGCGTCTTCAGCTGCAGGATGTCGTCCGCGCGCTGGCGGAACGGCGCGTCCGCCTGCACGCGCACCTGATAGACGCGGCCGAAGCGGTTGAAGTCGTTCACGTACAGCGAGCCGAGATAGATCTGCATCGTGTCGAACACGTCGGTCACGTTCACGCCGAGCTGCTTCGCCTTCACGCGGTCGAGGTCGACGTTCAGCTGCGGCACGTTGATCTGGTAGCTCGTGAAGAGCGGCCCGAGCTCGGGCGCCTGTTGCGCACGCTTGATGAAGTCGTTCGTCGCATCCGCGAGCCGCGCGTAGCCTACCGCGCCGCGATCCTCGATCTGCATCTTGAAGCCGCCGAGCGTGCCTAGGCCGAGTACGGGCGGCGGCGGGAACACCGCGACGAATGAATCCTTGATCGCCGCGTACTGCTGATTCAGCGCGCCCGCGATCGCTCCCGCCGACAACGCCTTGCCGTGACGCTGATTGAACGGCTTCAGCGTGACGAACACGATGCCCGCGCTCGAGCTGTTCGTGAAGCCGTTCACCGACAGCCCCGGGAACGCGACCGCGCTCTCGACGCCCGGCTGCTTGAGCGCGATCGCGCCCATGTCGCGGATCACCTTCTCGGTGCGGTCGAGCGACGCGCCGTTCGGCAATTGCGCGAACGCGATCAGATACTCCTTGTCCTGCGCGGGCACGAAGCCGCCCGGCACGATCTTCGAGATCATCACGGTCGCGCCGACGAGCGCGAGATACACGCCGATCATCACCGCCTTTCTCGACAGCACGCCGCGCACGCCGCGCCCGTAGTTCTCCGCGCCGCGATGGAACACCTTGTTGAAGCCGCGGAAGAAGCCGCCGAGCACGCGGTTCATCACGCGCGTGAGCCAGTCTTCCTTGTCGCCGTGGCCCTTGAGCAGGATCGCCGACAGCGCGGGCGACAGCGTCAGCGAGTTGAACGCCGAGATCACCGTCGAGATCGCGATCGTCATCGCGAACTGCTTGTAGAACTGGCCCGTCAGGCCCGACATGAACGCGAGCGGCACGAACACGGCGACGAGCGTCAACGCGATCGCGATGATCGGCCCGCTCACTTCCTGCATCGCTTTGTAGGTCGCCTGCCGCGCGGTGAGCCCGTTCTCGATGTTCCGCTCGACGTTCTCGACGACGACGATCGCATCGTCGACGACGATCCCGATCGCGAGCACCATCCCGAACAGCGACAGCGCGTTGATCGAATAGCCGAACAGCAGCAGCAGCGAGAACGTGCCGACGATCGACACCGGCACCGCGATCAGCGGAATGATCGACGCGCGCCACGTCTGCAGGAACACGATCACGACGATCACGACGAGCGCGATCGCTTCGAGCAGCGTGTGGACGACCGCCTTGATCGACGAGCGCACGAACTGCGTCGGGTCGTAGACGATCTTGTAGTCGACGCCCGCCGGGAAGTCCTGCTTCAACTCGGCCATCGTCTTGCGCACTTCGTCGGAGATCGCGAGCGAGTTCGCGCCCGGCGACTGGTTGATCGCCATCGCGACGGCCGGCTTGTTGTCGAGCAGCGAGCGCAGCCCGTACTCGGACGCGTCGAGCTCGATGCGCGCGATGTCGCGCAAGTGCGTGACGCCGCCGTCCGGCGCGGTCTTCACGACGATGTCGCCGAATTCGTCCTCGTTCTGCAGGCGGCCGCGCGCGTTCACCGACAGTTGCAGCGGCGTGCCGGGCAGCGTCGGCGACGCGCCGATCACGCCGGCGGCCACCTGCACGTTCTGCTCGCGAATGGCGCGCACGACGTCGTCGGCCGTGAGATTGCGCTGCGCGACCTTCTGCGGATCGAGCCACACGCGCATCGCGTAATCGCCCGCGCCCCAGAGCTGCACCTGGCCGACGCCCTGGATGCGCGACAGACGATCCTTCACGTTGATGAGCGCGTAGTTGCGCAGATACGTCATGTCGTAGCTGTCGTTCGGCGAGATCAGGTGCACGACCATCGTCAGCGTCGGCGAGCTCTTGACCGTCGTGATGCCGAGCCGCTGCACGTCTTCCGGCAGGCGCGGCAGCGCCTGGTTCACGCGGTTCTGCACGAGCTGCGTGGCCTTGTCCGGATCGGTGCCGAGCTTGAACGTGACGGTGATCGTCATGTTGCCGTCGCTGTTCGCCTGCGACTGCATGTACAGCATGTCCTCGACGCCGTTGATCTGCTCCTCGAGCGGCGACGCGACCGTCTCGGCGATCACCTTCGGGTTCGCGCCCGGGTACTGCGCCTTGACGATCACGGACGGCGGCACGACTTCCGGATACTCGGAAATCGGCAGCAGGAACATCGCGATCATCCCGGCGAGCAGGATGACGACCGACAGCACCCCTGCGAAGATCGGTCGATCGATGAAGAATTTCGATATGTTCATGGAAGGCTCTATCTGATTAGGCGCGCCGGCGCGGCGGGCGCTCCGGGAATACGGCCGCCCGTCACGCGCGCGCGTTGCCCGGCGCGCCCTGCGGACGCTGCACGCCGCCCGCCACGGGCGTCGCGGCTGCGGCGTCGTCGCCGCCCGTCATCGGCACGAGATGCGGCTTCACCTGCTCGCCCGGACGCACGCGCTGCGTGCCGTTCACGACGATCCGGTCGCCCGCCGCGAGCCCGCCCGCGATCACGCGCTGATTGCCGTGCTGCGAGCCGAGCTGCACTTCGCGGTACGACACGCGGCCCTGCTGGTCGACGACGAACACGAACTTCTTGTCCTGGTCGGTGTTGATCGCCGCATCGTCGATCAGCAGCGCCGGATGCGGCGCGCTGCCGCCCACCTTCACGCGCGCATAGAGGCCCGGGACGAGCGCGCCGTCCGCGTTGTCGAAGCGCGCGCGCACGCGGATCGTGCCGGACGAGGTGTCGAGCCGGTTGTCGACCGAATCGATCACGCCCTGCCGCGAGTAGCCGCGCTCGTTCGCGAGGCCGAGCTCGACGGGCACCTTGCGGCCGTCCTTCGCGCCGCCGATGTATTGCAGGTACGTTTGCTCGTCGGCGTCGAACGACGCGTAGATCGGCGACACCGACACGAGCGTCGTGAGCGGCGCGGCCGACGCGCCCGCCGACACGACGTTGCCGAGCGTGATCTCCGCGCGCGACACGCGGCCCGACACGGGCGCGCTGATCCTCGTGTAGCCGAGGTTGATCCGCGCCGTTTCGAGCGCGGCTTCGGCCGCCTTCAGGTTCGCCGTCGCCTCGCGCGCGGCGTTCTGCTTTTCGTCGTAGTCGCGCTTGGCGATCGCGTTGTCGCCGATCAGGCGCTGCGCGCGCTGCCAGTCGCTCTGCGCGTAGCCGTTGCGGGCCTGCGCGCCGGCGAGCTGCGCGGCCGCGCGATCGACTTCCGCCTGGTAAGGGCGCGGATCGATCACGAACAGCACGTCGCCCTTCTTCACGAGCGCGCCGTCCTTGAAGTTCACCGACACGATCGTGCCCGACACGAGCGGACGCACGTCGACCTTCTCGACCGCCTCGAGCCGGCCCGAATAGGACTGCCAGTCGGTGATCGTCTTCGACAGCACGGTCGCGACGTCGACCTCCGGCAGCGGCGCCGCCGCCTTGTCCGGCGCGCCCGCGTTCACGCGGATCGCGCCGAACGCGCCGAGGCCCGCGATGACGACGGCCGCAAGCGTCGCGGCCGCGATCCGCGAACGGGAAGTACGCAAGATAGCCATGAATAAACCCCCAAGTTGTCGGTTGTTCTGGATTCGGATGAAAGCAGCGTCAGCCCGGCGAACCCGTGCTGAAGCGGCTTTGAAAGAATCGCGCCGCCTCTTCGAGCGCGGGCGCGTGATCGGCGAGCGCCGCGTGCGACACGTCCCGGTAGCGGACCACCTGCGTCGGCACGCCCGCGTCGATCAGACAGCTCGCGTATTTCTCGGCCTCGACGTGCAGCACGTCGTTCTGCGCGGTCGCGACGAGCGTCGGCGGCAGCCCCGCGAGGCGCACCGATTCGAGCGGCGCCGCATACGGATGCATGCGCTGCGACGGCTGCGGCAAGTAAGCGCGATAGCACGCGGCGCACTCCTGCGCGGTGATGTCGGACGACGCGACGCGCGCCGCGTCGGCGAGCCGCGTGAGGCTCGGATCGAGCATCGGGCCGATCAGCGCCTGCGCGGCGATGCGGATCTCGCCGCGGTCGCGCGCGATGAACGCGAGGCAGTTCGCGAGCTGGCCGCCCGCGTCGTGCCCCGCGACGCCGATCTTGCGCGGATTGCCGCCGAACGCGCGCGCGCGGGCCTCGGCCCAGCGCGCCGCGCAGTACGCGTCTTCCGGCGCGGCCGGGAACGGATGCCGCGGCGCGAGCGAATAATCGACCGACACGACGAGCGCCGGCACGTGCTCGGCGAGATGGCGCGCGGCGCGGTCGGCATCGTCGAGCGAGCCGCGCACGAAGCCGCCGCCGTGGAAATAAAGCACTACCGGCAACGAGGACTTTTCGGGGCGCCGGTAGAGGCGCAGCACGATGTCCTGCGCGTAGCCGCCGATCACGACGTCCGACACCGCGAGCGCCGGCCGCGCGCGCGCGCCTTCTGCGCTCGTGCGGGGGATTGGGCGGCGGAAATCGAATGCGTCCATGACGTGTCGTGCGCGGCGTCGCGCGTCCATTACGAGATGGATCGAATTCTGGGTCCGGCAGACATCGGGATAAATGCCTATAATCCGGCAACACAATTCACGTCCCCTGAACAATCGTCGGCTGCGCCGCCTTCATCGGTGTCGCGGCCTGCGTCTGTTCAGGGCGTCAATATCGCGGAGGTAAAGTAATGGACCGGCTGCAGGCCATGCAGGTGTTTACGCGCGTCGTCGATACGAACAGCTTTACCAAAGCGGCCGAGACGCTCGGCCTGCCGCGCGCGTCGGTGACGACGATCATCCAGAATCTGGAAGCCTTCCTCGGCGTGCGGCTGATGCACCGGACGACGCGCCGTCTGTCCCTCACGCCCGACGGCGCCGCGTACTACGAGCGCTGCGTGCGGATTCTCGCGGACGTCGAGGAAACCGAGGCGAGCTTCCAGACGAACAATCGAAAACCGCACGGCAAGCTGCGGGTCGACATGCCGGGTTCGATCGGACGCCTGATCGTGATTCCCGCGCTGTGCGAATTCCATTCGCGCTTTCCGGACATCGACCTGCAGCTCGGCCTGTCGGACCGGCCGGTCGATCTGCTGCAGGAAGGCATCGACTGCGTGATCCGCGTCGGCGCGCTGCAGGATTCGTCGCTCGTCGCGCGGCGCGTCGGGCTGTTCGAGGGCACGACGGTCGCCTCGCCCGCGTATCTCGAGAAGTACGGCGAGCCGCAGACGATCGAGGAGCTCGCGCAGCACAAGGCCGTCAACTACTTCTCGAGCCGCACCGGGCGCACGATCGATTGGGCGTTCCTGATCGACGGCAAGGAAGTCGAGGTGAAGATGAACGGCCTCGTATCGGTCAACGACGCGGACGCGTACGTGACCTGCGGGATCGAAGGCTTCGGGCTGATCCAGCCGCCGCTCTTCATGGTGCTGCCGCAACTGCGCAACGGCGCGCTGAAGGAGGTGCTGCCGGGCTACAAGCCGCTGCCGATGCCGATTTCGGTCGTCTATCCGCACAGCCGGCATCTGTCGCCGAAAGTGCGCGTGTTCGTCGACTGGATCGCCGAGATCTTCGAGCGCTGCCCGCTGCTGAGCGGCCGCAAGGGGCTCGATGCGACCTGCAGCAAGCGCACGTTCGAGGAAGCCGAGCGCGCGCCGTCGCTCGACACGCCGGTGTTGAACGAGTGGGTCGCTTGAGCGGTCGGGGTCGGTCGCGCGCGCGTGCAAAAGCGCGCGCGGGCCGGTCGTCCAATTTTTTCGCCGTCGACGAACGGGCGCGCCGCAGCGGCCGCGCGCGGGAATGCCGCGTTGCGCCGGCGAGCGCCGCGATAGACGATCGTACGCGCAACTCATTCTTTCGTTTGTCCGCTTTTAATTGAACGCCTTCTTAAGAGCGGATCGGCCGGTTGACGCAATCGGCGCTTCGCGGCGTTCGCCAGACCTCGAGAACGCTCCCGGCGCAATGCGCGCCGCGATTCGGTCTGCCGGCCCCGCACCGTCTTCCCAGTGCATTCGGAACGTCGACGGCGCGGCGTTCGCAGCGCCTTCGCCGACAGCGTTCCTGCGAGCCGCAGCAGCGAATGCGCGCCGGCTCCCTCGCCTGCGAAGCGCTCGGGCATATCGCAGCGCGCGCGTGAACGATGAACGGACTGGCGACGCGCACAATCTTCGCAGGTCCTCTTTCTCTGCATGTCACCCGGCACTGCGCGAATCTCTTTGCCGCACCGGCTTGCATCATTTCAACGGTTGATTGCGACGTGCAATGTGCGATGTGCAACGCGCGGCGCACGACGGCCGGCGCGGCCCGCACGCGAGATCGCGGCAGCGCCTGTCGATCGAAACCCGCGCATGACGCGCGACGATCGGGGGCAAACGTGGACGCGAGCCCATCGCGTCCCGTTCGGACGACGAGCCAGTTTGTTGCTCGCGTTCGACGTGGCCGCTGCTTGCTGCGCTCTCCGTTCGCGTAGCGCATATCGCGCAATGCGCAGATCCCCCCTCGCCCGGAAAATTCGGCGCGATGCTTCACGCAACGCGCCGCCGCGCTTGTTGCGGCGCGCCGCGAAAGTGCGCGGCGCATTCGCACGCGGCGCAGCGTTCCGCCCGGGCGCGCACGTCGCCGCTCGCACGCCGCCCCGCTTATCCACGACACGCGTCGCGCGCCCTCGTCGCAAGCCCCTGCCGACGTCACGGACTCCGATTGTTCCATCCTCGCAACAATTCAATTCGCGACATCGCCATTTATCGCCGCCGCGCGCGCGCCTAAAGTACAGCCTGTCGCGCACCGCTTTCGGCGTGCGCATCGAATCGACAGGAGTCACATCATGAAACGCAGCAGTCTTCTCGCCGTCGCCGCCTTCGCGCTCGCCGTTGCCGCGCCGGCATTCGCGGACGGCGGGATCAGCCCTGCGGGCAGCGACGGCGACGCGTCGTGGCACGGCCACAGCCCCCGCACGCGCGCCGAAGTCCGCGCGGATCTCGAACAGGCGCAACGCGACGGCACGCTCGCCGCGTTGCGCAAGTCGATGTCGTACGCACCGCCCGGCGCCGAGCTCGTCGCGCAGCGTGCGTATCGTCCGGACCCCGACGCGAATCAGCTCGCGGGCGCAGGCCGGTAAACGCGACGCGCCGCGCATCGAAGCCGATGCGCGGCGCGTCATGCAGCATGCAGCCACGTCATTCTTCAGTGCGAGATCACGATCATGAACAGTCCGATTCCATCGCAGCTCGATCACTGGGACGACAGCACGCCCGTGTGGAAACCGTTCCGCTCGACCGCGCCGTCACGCTGACCGACGCGCGCCGCATGCGTCAGCGGCGCGGCACGCCGTCCTTCCATTCGCCCCAGTGCGTGACGATGTCCTGCACGAGCGGGTTGCCCGCGCGATACAGGTTCTCGGTCGCGAGCGGGAAGCCGCCCTGATCCGCGTAGTTCAGCAGATTGTCGACGCTCGTCTGGCCTTGATACGGGCGATCGAAATCCGAGCCGGTGCGCAGCACCGCGACGCGATTCAGATCGACGCGGTTCACGCTCGCCGCGCGCTTGAGCGCTTCGAACGTCGAATTGTCTTCCTGCGCGGTCATGCAATACGTGCCCTTGTTGTCGGTGAGGATCTTCGTCCATTGACGCGCGCGCTCGCCGAGCAGCGTGCCGGAGAACCACGTGTTGCCCGACGACGTGTCGCAACGCGTGACCACGGGCGGCTGGTTCGCCGGCGCGTAGTTGAACTTCGCGCGCGCCGCCTGCGCTTGCGCGCTGTCGGCGAGCTGGACGTTGCGCGACAGCGCGTACGCGGCGTCCGCGAGCGTGCCGTTCAACTGGAACACCTCGGTGCGATAGTCGAGCGGCGGCTTGTCGCTCGGGCTCTTCGTGTTGATGCCGAGATAGCCGCCGCTCCAGCCGGCCGGAATCTCGCGCGCGTCGAGCTCCCATTGCAGGCCGAAGTCGACGAGGTATTTCGCCCACGCGGCGGTGCCGAGCGTGCCGCGCGCCGGATCGACGCCCGCGATGCCCGAGATCAGGAAGTACGTCTGCCGCAGATCGAAGCGGCGCGAGAACGTGAGCGCCATGATCGTCGACGCCGCGTTCGCGTAGCCCATGCCCGTCGTAACGACGCACACGTCCTGCTTGTTGCAATGCACGTCCGGATAATCGGGCGACAGGCCAGGCACCGCGATGTTCTTCCACGGGCCGAGACGGTCGAGCCACGCCTGGCCTTCGGGGCCGAACATCGTGACGATCATCACCTTCACCGGGCGGCCCTGTGCACCGGCTTCGGCGAACGCGTCACCGTTGTTCTGCGCGACGGATTGCGCCGTCGCGCAAGCGGCGAGCGAAAACACGGCTGCGGAAAGTATCGAGCGAGTCAGCATTAGCGTTCCTTATTAAAAGTAGGTTCGATGAGAACGGCGTTCGGAGACTGCGCGAGCAGTATAAAGGACGTCAATATTCAAACGGGTGCAAAGGCTGCGGCGCCGCATGCGAGCACGACGACGGCGGTTGCGGCCCGCGTCGCCGCGAGCCGGCTCGAAGACCGGGCGAAACGCGCGTTCGCGCCGCGGCCGCGCGCGAACATGCGCTGCCCGGCGAGGCTGGCGGCAAAAGCCGTGTGCGTGCGCGGCGGGCAATGCGCGCGAACGGACGCGGCCGGTGGCGGCGCATCGGCGTGGAAGAAGAGGACGATCGTCGCGGGCTCGCGAGCGCGGCGAAGCGCGCCGGCGCACGCGCAATGCGGGCAGTGCTTCTTCCGGCGCACGGCACGGATGGGGCGCTCGCCTGCGACAGCACGCGAGCGCCCATCGCATTCAGCGCATTCAGCGCGAATGCGCGAGCAAGCGATCAGTCCGCTCCCGCGCGCCCCGATCTCCGCGGCGAACGTACGTTCGTCGTGCGTCGTCCCGGAACGCCGAGCACGCGAACGCGCGCGCATGGCCGATGCGCGCGCGCTCATGCTCAGCGATCCGAAATCAGCTTGCCCGCTTTCGCCCATGCGTCGCGCGGCACTTCGGTGATGACGATGTCGACGCTCTCGACGGGACAGTTCAACGTCTGCGCCGTGACGCGCGTCACTTCGTTCACGAACGCGCGCTTCTGCTCCAGCGTGCGGCCCGGGTGCATTTCCAGATGAATCGTAGGCATCGCATGTCCTCGTCCAAGACCCCGGGAATCGGGGCGAAGCGACAGGATGAGCGCAAAGACGCGACGAATAAACATGCGACAATTCACGGCACTCCAAACCCATGGGTTGTCAATCGTGAATGTCCTCGCCGATATGGAGATGTTCGTGCGGGTCGTCGAATGCGGCAGCTTCGCCGCCGCGGCCGAAGCGAGCCAGGTGTCCGCCCAGATGGTGGCCAAACGCGTGCAGGCCATCGAAACGCGCCTCGGCGCGCGGCTGCTTCATCGCACGACGCGCCGGCAGCAGTTGTCCGACGTCGGCCAGCTCTATTACGAGCGCTGCAAGCGCGCGCTGGCGGAAGTCGAGCTGGCCGAACACAGCGCGGCCGAACTGCACGCGACGCCGAGCGGCGTGCTGCGCGTCGTCGCGCCGGTGGGTTTCGGAAGCTACAGCCTCGTGCCCGCGCTCGCCGAATACATGGCGCAACATCCTCAGGTTCGCGTCGACCTGACGCTCGACAACGACGCGCCGCGCTTCTGGCACGACGATTTCGAACTGCGCGTCCATATCGGCGACATCGACGCGCCGGGGCTGGTTGCGCGGCCGCTGAAGCCCTACCGCAGGCGGCTCGCCGCCGCGCCGTCCTATCTCGCGCGGCATGGCGCCCCGAAGCGTCCCGAGCACTTGGCCGAGCACGCGTGTCTCGGCCTGTCGTATTGGCGGCGCCGCGACCGTTGGCGGCTCGTCGGGCCGCGCGGCGAGATCCGCGAGGTCGCCGTACGCGGCAGCTTCACCGCCAACCACGGCGATGCGTTGCGCGTCGCCGCACTGCAAGGCCTCGGCATCGTGCTGCAGCCTGAAGCCGTGCTGACCAACGATCTCGCCGCCGGCCGCCTGGTGCCCGTCCTGCCCGCGTGGTCGCTCGCGCCGTCGCCGATGTATCTCGTCTACGCGCAGGACCGCCGCCCGACGGCCAAGCTGCGCAGCGCCATCGATTTCCTGCTGGCGAAGTTCGGCGAGCAGGAAAAGCGTTGACCGGCCGGCGCGCTCGCGCAGGAGACGAGCGCGGGCCGGCGAGGCAGGTGCGACGAGGATGGCGCCGAGCGATTCGCGGCGCATGGCGACGCGACAGGCGCGTTCGCCGCGGCGCATGGCCGCGGGCCGCGGGCCGCATGACCGCGTGACCGCGTGGCGGCGGAGGGCAGACGGCGCGGCCGCGCGTTGTACGTGCTCGAATCCGCACATGCCGGACACCAGTCCATGCGACAGAAGCGGCCCGCTCGCCGCGAGCGACTCGCCGCGCCTCTCGCCACGCACTACGGGCCGCGCATCGCCGCCTTTCGCTACGTTCGTGCGCCGCGCGCCGAGCCCGGGCGTTTCATGCGACCGCGCCGCTACCGATCGCGCGTCATGTTCCAAGCTTCATGCCTCTCGCAACCGCACGAGCACACGATCGCGCATTCGAACCCGCGCCCCGTGCCCGAACGGTCTGCGGGTCACGCGCGCGGGCGCCGTTCGCCGCGGCGCATGCCCGCGGGCCGCGCCGCGAGCGCGCATCGCGCCGCCTCGTGGGCGCTCGCGGGCTCTCATGGGCTCGCGTGAACCTCCGCGAGCGCTCGTCAGCTGACATCGACCCGCGCCGGCCCGTCGACCATTTCGCCGATCACCGCCGCGCGATCGAAGCCGTCTTCGCCAAAGCATGCGAGCACGTCGTCGACCGCTTCCGGCGCGCAGGCGACGAGCAATCCGCCCGACGTCTGCGGATCGGTCAGCAGCGCCTGCGCGACGGCGGGCAGGCCGTCGCGCAGGCGCACATCGTGACCGTACGCGGCCCAGTTGCGGCCGGATGCGCCGGTGAACACGCCGTCGGCGGCGAGCGCCTCGACGCCCGCGAGCCACGGCAGCGCGCCGTAGCGCACGCGCGCGGTCAGCCCGGCGCCGCGCGCGAGCTCGAGCGTGTGGCCGAGCAGGCCGAAGCCCGTCACGTCGGTCAGCGCATGCACGCCCGGCAGCGCGGCGAGCGCCGTGCCCGGCCGGTTCAGCTTCGTCGTCGTCGCGATCATCTGCGCGTAGCCGTCGGCGTCGAGGCGGTCCTTCTTCAGCGCGGCGGACAGCACGCCGACGCCGAGCGGCTTGCCGAGCACGAGCACGTCGCCCGCGCGCGCGGCCGCGTTGCGCTTCACGCGCGCCGGATGGACGACGCCGAGCGCCGCGAGCCCGTAGATCGGCTCGACCGAATCGATCGAATGCCCGCCCGCGACGGGGATGCCCGCGTCCGCGCACACCGCCTCGCCGCCGCGCAGCACCGCGGCGATCGTCTCGTGCGGCAGCACGTTGATCGGCATGCCGACGAGCGCGAGCGCGAGAATCGGCTTGCCGCCCATCGCGTAGACGTCGGACAGCGCGTTCGTCGCCGCGATGCGGCCGAAGTCGAACGGATCGTCGACGATCGGCATGAAGAAATCGGTCGTCGCGACGATCGCCTGCTCGTCGTTCAGACGATAGACGGCCGCGTCGTCGGACGTCTCGGTGCCGACGAGCAGATCGGGAAAGAGCGCGGGCGGCGCATTGCGCCTGAGCAGCTCCGACAACACGCCGGGCGCGATCTTGCAGCCGCAGCCGCCGCCGTGCGACAGGCTCGTGAGGCGCGGCGCCGCCGCGTCGGTTGGCTTGGTCTCGGTCATCGCTGAATCCGATAAAGGACAGAACGCTCTATTATCGACAATCCGGCGCGCAATTGCGCGCGAGCCGACCGCGCCGCCGCCGCGCGCGTTCGCTGTGCTCCTTTTTCCGGGCGGCACATGCGCACGGCGCGCGGCGCGCGGCCGCCGCGCAAACCGACGCGAGATCGCAAACGCGGCGATAATCGTGCGCTCCGCCATTCCGGCAAGCCGCTCGCCGGCCGCTGGCTCCCGCGCCGATGGATCAACTATTCGTCCTGCTCGTGCTGTTCTCCGCGCTGCTGCACGCGGCGTGGAACGCGTTCCTGCACGTCAGCGAAGACCGCGTCGCGCAGCTCGGCACGATGTCGGTGCCGTATTTGCTGTTCGGCGCGGCGCTCGCGCTCGCGCTGCCGCTGCCGCCCGCCGCCGCGTGGCCGTACATCGCGGGCTCGGCGCTCCTCGAGCTCGGCTATTGCGTCGCGCTGCTGCGCGCGTACCGCAGCGGCGAATTCAGCCAGATCTATCCGATCGCGCGCGGCTTGTCGCCGCTCGTCGTCTGCGCGCTCGCGCTCGGCGCGCTCGGCGAAAAACCGACGCCATTCGCGCTCGCCGGCATCGCGCTCGTGTCGCTCGGCATCGTGTCGCTCGCGTTCAAGCGCGGCTTGCGCTTTTCCGGCGAAAGCGTGCCGTACGCGATCCTGACGGGCCTTTTCATCGCCGCGTACTCCGTCGTCGACGCCCGCGGCGTGCGGCTCGCCGGCAACCCGCTCGCGTACGTCGCATGGGTGTACCTGCTATGGAACGCGCCGCAGTTCACGCTGATCTGCCGGCTGCGCGGCTTGCGCGCGGTCGTCGGCACGCGCGCCGCCGCCTCGCGCGGGCTCGTCGCCGGCACGCTGTCGCTCGCCGCGTATGCGATCGCGATCGTCGCGTACCGGCACCTGCCGGTGGCGACCGTGTCCGCGCTGCGCGAGACGAGCTCGATCTTCGCGGTCGCGATCGGCTGGTTCGCGCTGCACGAGCAGCCCAACGCGCGACGGCTCGCCGCATGCGTGCTCGTCGTCGCGGGCGCGATGCTGATCCGGCTGTGACGCGGCGCGGCCGCGCGCGAGCGGCGCGTCGGAACTGGTGCCGAATGCCCGCCGCGGCGGCGCTCCGCAGCGCGTGCCCGACGGTGCCGCGCCTGCTCGATCGCAGCCGCGGCCCCCCGGGCGACGTGCGCTGACGAAACCCGCTCGGATCGACGTCCGTGCGCTTCGACAGGAAACCGGAAAACGCCGCCCCCGCGTTCGCGTGCGGATGATGCGCATCGCGCGGCGCGCTCGCGATCGCCGCGCGGGATCGGCCGCCGGCAAACGCGCGCGCCGCTCAGCGTGCGGCGGCGGCCCGCTCGGCCCGATCCGCCGCCGATGCCGCCGCCTCGCGCCCGAACACCATGTCGTCGATCGCGTACGACAGCGTGTCGAACGCGCGCCCGATCTCGTCCTCCGGCACGCACGCGTAGCCGAGCAGCAGGCCCGAGCCCGCGCGCTTCGCATCCGCGTAATAGCCGGACAGCGCGCGCACGACGATGTCGCGCTCGAGCGCCGCGCGCGCGACCGCGCGATCGTCGGCGCCGTCCGGCAGCCGCATCACGAGATGCAGCCCCGCATCGCCGCCGACCGCGGGCAGCGCATCGCCGTAGCGGCGCGCGAGCGCGTCGAGCAGCGTCTGCCGGCGCTGCCCGTACAGCGTGCGCATCTTGCGGATGTGCGACACGAAGTGCCCTTCCGCGATGAACTCGGCGAGCACCGCCTGCTGCAGCAGTTGCCCTTCGCGGTACAGCTCGGCGCTCGCGGTCGCGAAGCTCTCGGCGAGCGGCTCCGGCGCGACCAGATAGCCGACCCGCAGGCCCGGAAACAGCGTCTTGCTGAAGCTGCCGACGTAAATCACCTGCCCCGCCGTGTCGAGCCCCTGCAGCGACGCGAGCGGCCGGCTGCCGTAGCGGAACTCGCTGTCGTAATCGTCCTCGATGATCCACGCGCCGTGCTGGCGCGCGTATTCGAGCAACGTACGCCGCCGCGCGAGGCTCATCACCATGCCGAGCGGATACTGATGCGACGGCGTGACGAGCATCAGCTTCGGCGGCGCCGCGAAATCGGCGGGCGTCGGCGCGATCCCTTCCTCGTCGACGGAAATCGGCCGCGTCGTCAGGCCCGACACGTGCATCACGCTGCGCACGCCCCAGTAGCACGGGTCTTCGGTCCAGATCACGTCGCCCGGATCGGTCAGGAGGCGCACCGCGAGATCGATCGACTGATGAATGCCCGTCGTCACGATGATCTGCTCGGGCGCGCAGCGCACCGAGCGCGACGTGCGCAGATAATCGGCGAGCGCCTCGCGCAGCGACGCGAGGCCGCCGCCCGGCGCGTAGGTCAGCAGCTCCGGGCGCAGACGCCGCCAGTACTTGTTGTGCAGCCGCGTCCACACGCGCGCCGGGAAACGCGACACATCCGGCACGCCCGGCATGAACGCGCCGCCTTGCCGCTTCGACACGCCCGCGCCGCCGACGAGGCACGCGCCGCGCGCGGACAGCGAGCGGCGCGCGAAACCGGGCGCGGATGCGGAGCCGGACGCCGAGCCGGACGCCGTGCCGGACGCCGAGCCGGATGCCGAGCCGGATGCCGAGCCGGACGCCGTGTCGAATGCCAAGCCGGATGCCAAGCCGGATGCCGTGCCGGACGCCGAGCCGCCGATCGACGCTCCAGCGCCCGACGCCGCCGCACCGCGCGCACCCCGCGGCGATTCGGCCGGCGCGCCGACGATCTCGTCCGGCGCGCTGTCCGCGACGAACGTGCCGCGCCCGGTCGCCGAGCTCACGTAGCCTTCGAGCGCGAGCTGCTCGTAGACCTGCGTGACGGTGTTGCGCGCGATCCCGAGCTCCGCCGCGAGGAGCCGCGACGACGGCACGCGCGCGCCGGCCGGCAACTCGCGGGTCAGGATCGCCTGCTGCAGCAGCCGGTGCAGTTGCCGGTAGATCGGCTGCGCGCCGCCGCCGCGCACGATCCGCTGCGCCAGCCAGTCCGACAGCACGCTCACCCGCATAATTGGCTCCTACATATTTATCAAAATGGCTCTGATTTTCAGAGCCAAGTTTGATTATAGTGGTTTCAACGCGCACGCCGGGACAACGTGCCCGCGGGCGGCCGCCGCCCCCCGCGCATTCGAACCGCCAGGAGAGACGATTGTGAAAAATGCCGATCTGCACGCCCGCAAGAACGCTGCGACGCCCCGTGGCGTCGGCGTGATGTGCGACTTCTACGCCGCGCGCGCGGAGAACGCCGAGCTGTGGGACGTCGAGGGGCGCCGCTTCATCGACTTCGCGGCCGGCATCGCGGTGCTGAACACGGGCCACCGCCATCCGAAGATCGTGAAGGCGATCGCCGACCAGCTCGAGCACTTCACGCACACCGCGTACCAGATCGTGCCGTACGCGTCGTACGTCGAGCTCGCCGAGAAGATCAACGCGCGCGCGCCGATCGCGCTGCCGAAGAAGACCGCGTTCTTCACGACGGGCGCGGAGGCGGTCGAGAACGCGGTGAAGATCGCGCGCGCATACACCGGCCGGCCGGGCGTGATCGCGTTCGCGGGCGGCTTCCACGGCCGCACGATGATGGGCATGGCGCTCACGGGCAAGGTCGCGCCGTACAAGATCGGCTTCGGCCCGTTCCCGGGCGACGTGTTCCACGCGCCGTACCCGAACGCGCTGCGCGGCGTGACGACCGCCGATTCGATCGCCGCCGTCGAGACGCTGTTCAAGGCCGACATCGATCCGAAGCGCGTCGCCGCGATCATCTTCGAGCCGGTGCAGGGCGAAGGCGGCTTCAACCCCGCGCCCGCCGATTTCGTGCGCGCGCTGCGCAAGCTGTGCGACGCGCACGGCATCCTGCTCATCGCCGACGAAGTGCAGACGGGCTTCGCGCGCACGGGCAAGCTGTTCGCGATGGAGCACTACGACGTATCCGCCGATCTGATGACGATCGCGAAGAGCCTCGCGGGCGGGATGCCGCTGTCCGGCGTCGTCGGCCGCGCGGACGTGATGGACGCCGCCGCGCCGGGCGGCCTGGGCGGCACGTACGCGGGCAACCCGCTCGCCGTCGCGGCCGCGCACGCGGTGCTCGACGTGATCGACGAAGAGAAGCTCGCCGAACGCGCGACCGTGCTCGGCGACAAGCTGAAGGCGAAGCTCGCCGCATGGCGCGCGGACGTGCCGCAGATCGCCGACGTGCGCGGCCCGGGCGCGATGGTCGCGGCGGAATTCGTCGATCCGGACACGCGCGCGGCCGACGCCGCGTTCACGAAGCGCGTGCAGACGCTCGCGCTCGAGCGCGGCCTGCTGCTCCTCATCTGCGGCGTCGACGCGAACGTGATACGTTTCCTGTTTCCTCTCACCATTCAGGACGCCGTGTTCGACGAAGCGCTCGGCATTCTCGAGAGCGTGCTGAAGGAAGCGGTGGGCGTGCCCGCCTGAGTTTTTCGCCGCCCGCCCGCGCGCGTCGCGGCCCTCGCCGCGCCGCGCGGGCGGCGCCAATCGGTTCCGCATACGGTCGACACACGATGACTACAGCTCACGAAACCCTTGCACTGAAAGATCCCGCGCTGCTGCGCGAGCGCGCGTTCGTCGCGGGCGAATGGCAGGCCGCCGAAGGCGGCGCGACGTTCGAAGTCCGCAACCCGGCCACGGGCGCGCTGATCGGCACCGTGCCCGCGATGGGCGCGGCCGAGACGCGTCGCGCGATCGACGCGGCGAACGCCGCCTGGCCCGCGTGGCGCAAGAAGACCGCGAAGGAACGCGCGGCGATCCTGCGCAAGTGGCACGACCTGATGGTCGCGCACGCGGACGACCTCGCGCTCATCCTGACGACCGAGCAGGGCAAGCCGCTCGCCGAGGCGAAGGGCGAGATCGGCTACGCGGCGTCGTTCCTCGAATGGTTCGCGGAGGAAGGCAAGCGCGTGTACGGCGATACGATCCCGACGCCCGCCGCCGACAAGCGCATCGTCGTGACGAAGGAGCCCGTCGGCGTGTGCGCGGCGATCACGCCGTGGAACTTCCCGGCGGCGATGATCACGCGCAAGGTCGGCCCGGCGCTCGCGGCCGGCTGCCCGATCGTCGTGAAGCCGGCCGAGGCGACGCCGTTCTCCGCGCTCGCGATGGCGGTGCTCGCCGAGCGCGCGGGCGTGCCGGCCGGCGTGTTCAGCGTCGTCACGGGCGACCCGAAGGCGATCGGCGGCGAGCTCACGTCGAACCCCGTCGTGCGCAAGCTGTCGTTCACCGGCTCGACGCCCGTCGGGCGCCTGCTGATGGCGCAATGCGCGCCGACCGTGAAGAAGGTGTCGCTCGAGCTCGGCGGAAACGCGCCGTTCATCGTGTTCGACGATGCGGATCTCGATGCGGCGGTCGAGGGCGCGATCGCGTCGAAGTACCGCAACAGCGGGCAGACGTGCGTGTGCACGAACCGCTTCTACGTGCACGAGAAGGTCTACGACGCGTTCGCCGAGAAGCTCTCCACGGCCGTCGCGAAGCTGAAGGTCGGGCTCGGCACCGACGCGGGCGTCGTGCAGGGGCCGCTCATCAACGAGGCGGCCGTGCAGAAGATCGAATCGCACATCGCCGACGCGCTCGGCAAGGGCGCGCGCGTGACGACGGGCGGCAAGCGCCACGCGCTCGGCCACGGCTTCTTCGAGCCGACCGTGCTGACCGGCGTGACGACCGAGATGAAGGTCGCGAAGGAAGAGACGTTCGGGCCGCTCGCGCCGCTCTTCAGGTTCTCGACCGACGACGAAGCGATTCGCCATGCGAACGACACCGAGTTCGGCCTCGCCGCGTACTTCTACAGCCGCGACATCGGCCGCGTGTGGCGCGTCGCGGAAGCGCTCGAATACGGGATGGTCGGCATCAACACGGGAATCATCTCGAACGAGGTCGCGCCGTTCGGCGGCGTCAAGCAGTCGGGGCTCGGGCGCGAGGGCTCGCATTACGGGATCGACGATTACGTCGTGATCAAGTACATGTGCGTCGCCGTGTGATGTCCGACGCGCGCCGCGCGAGCGGCGCGGGCATGCGAAACGCCGCCGGCGCCTCGTGCTCCGGCGGCGTTTCTTGTTTTGCGCGCTGAAATCGCGGCGGATTCCGCAGCCGGAAATGTCGGTCATGCGCGACGCACGCGCCGCGCCATGGCATCCCGACGATCGGGCGCTACGCGCCATGCGACGCATGCGCCACGCGCCGCGGCGGCGACGTCAAGGCGCAAAAGCCCGCCGATGCGATGGCGCGATCGCATGACGACGCGCGCAACGCCGAGATGAACGCGGACCTGGGCCAAGCCCGCGCGCCGACGCACCGCCGACGCACCGCGATCGGCGGCGCGCGGGCGATCGCATCCGATGCCGCCTCCAAGCAAGACGCCAAAACGACGAACGCCCGAGCCGCGTCGCCGAGCCCGCGCTCCGACGCGCGCACATGCGTCATGCGCGCCGCACCGGCCGCTCGAGACGCCGGCGCGCGTTCGGCCGCGCGCGGCGGCAGACATCGACATCGGCGGAACACGCGCATCGCCGGACACGGACACCGCGACGCGCCGGCCAGCCCGAACCTCGCGCGGCGACGAAACACGCATGCGTTTCGCGCCGCACCGCGCCCGGCCGAGGCCGGCACGCATGCGCGCGCATCGCCGCCCCGTCTTCAGCGAAACACGCCCACCGCGTCGACGAGCATCGTCGCCTGCTGCCGCAGGCTTTCCGACGCCGCCGCGCTCTCTTCGACGAGCGCCGCGTTCTGCTGCGTGATGTTGTCGAGATGGACGACCGCGTCGTCGACCTGCGCGACGCCCGCGCGCTGCTCGCTCGTCGACGCGCTGATCTCGGCGATCAGATCGGACACCCGCTTCACCTGCGACACGATCTCGTCCATCGTCCTGCCCGCGCAGTCGACGGTCTGCGCGCCGGAGTCGACCCGCTCGACGCTCGCGCCGATCAGCGTCTTGATCTCCTTCGCCGCGTTCGCGCTGCGTTGCGCGAGCGCGCGCACCTCGCCCGCGACGACCGCGAAGCCGCGCCCCTGCTCGCCCGCGCGCGCGGCCTCGACGGCGGCATTCAGCGCGAGGATGTTGGTCTGGAACGCGATGCCGTCGATCACGCCGATGATTTCCGAGATCCGCCGCGAGCTCTCGGTGATCTCGCCCATCGTGCTGACGACCTCGCGCACCGCCTGCCCGCCGCGCTCCGCCGCGTGGCTCGCCGATTCGGACAGCCGGTTCGCCTGCGTCGCCGTCTCGGCGTTGCTCGACACGGTCGCCGTCATCTGCGCCATCGACGCGGCCGTCTGCTGGACGCTCGTCGCCGCCTGCTCGGTGCGCGCGCTCAGGTCGTTGTTGCCCTGCGCGATCTCGTTGATCGCGCGCTGCACGGTCAGCACCTGCTCGCTGACGTCGTCGATCAACCAGCGGAACATCAGCCCGAGCTGGTTGATCGTGCGCAGCGTCATCCCGATCTCGTCGGTGCGGTTCATGTTGACGCCCTGACGGCTCGATCCGGTCGCGACGTCGAGCGCCTGCCGGCGCAGCGTGCGCAGCGGCCGCGCGATCTGCGCGTCGAGCCACCACGCGGCGAGCGCCGCGCCGCCGAGCGTCGCGCCCGCGAGCTGCGCGAGCGGCGCGCCCGTCACGCCCGCCGCCCAGGCGACGCCGACGACCGCCGGCGTCAGCGCGACGATCGGCAGATGGACGCGCGCGCGCACCGACATCGTCTGCAGCAGCGAACCGACGCGCAGCAGCCCCGTGCGCACGATCAGGCCCTTGTGGAAGCGCCGGCTGCCCGCGCGGCCTTCGCGCAAGCCGCGATAGAGCGCTTCGGCGGCGGCGATCTCGCCGCGCGCGGGCTTCGTGCGCACCGACATGTAGCCTTGCGTCTGCCCGGCGCGAATCACCGGCACCGCATTCGCGCGCACCCAGTAATGGTCGCCGTTCTTGCGGCGGTTCTTGACGAGCGCGGTCCACGGCTCGCCGCGCTTCAACGTCGCCCACATGTCGGCGAACGCCTCGCGCGGCATGTCGGGATGGCGCACGACGTTGTGCGCCTCGCCGACGATCTCGTCGCTCGAATACCCGCTGACGTGCACGAACGTCGCGTTCGCATACGTGATTCGGCCGTGCGGATCGGTGGTCGACATCAAGGTCGCATCGTCGGGATAATCGAATTCGTGTTGGGTGACGGGTTGGTTGTTACGCATGAACGCTCCGATTGCTGGATCTGTGTCCTTTAATTGATTTCATCGGCCGAAAAAAATCGATCGAATTGTGTTCGATCGGCCTGCACCCCGTTTTCGTCAGCCATTCGGCAAATCCGGCGCGCCCGAAAACAAGAGATGATGAATTGCGCTTTGACGCATATCAAACCGGAGTTCCGCACGCGGGCTTCCGGCGTGGCTTTTCGTCGTCGTTGCCGGCCCTGCAGCACTAGAATGTTTGCTCGAACCCATTCGGCGCTTCTGATCGACATCAAATAATTCAAGATGAATTATTTCACGATTTTTATCACCGGAATATTCAGGAATTGGAAATAAGATGCATTGATATTCGGAGCTTGCCTCGAATGGCGAGATAAGCGGGCGGCGTGCGCCAATATGAGTGAGCGGGAATTCCGCGACGAATCGGATTTACCTTTTTCAAGCAAGGAGTTATCCGAATAATGAAGAGCTTGCCGGACGATGCGAAAGCGATCCTGCGGGAAGGGGCAATGGGCCCGACGCGATTCGCCACGATTGCGCGACACGGTGCGGTGCAGTGCGGCGTGGTGCGCCCGACGCCGCCGTCGCGATGCGCATGAAGCAAAACGGCCCGTGCGCTTGCGGGCACGGGCCGTAGGGCCGTAAGGTCGGATTGGCCGACGATCAGCCGCATTGGCCGATCGCCGCGCGCTGCGCGGCGGCGCGGATCAGACGCGCTCGATCGCGATGGCGATCCCCTGACCGACGCCGATGCACATCGTGCAGAGCGCGTAGCGGCCGTTCGTGCGATGCAGCTGGTACGTCGCGGTC
>NZ_JPWT01000075.1:0-54043 GCF_000773065.1 Burkholderia sp. ABCPW 111
CTGATCGCGCCGATCGCGATGGAAGAAGGTCTGCGCTTCGCGATCCGCGAAGGCGGCCGCACCGTCGGCGCCGGCGTCGTCGCCAAGATCATCGAGTAATATCGGCGATCCGCGATTCCGCGGTACGTAGTTGTACCGTCCGAAACCGGGCGTCCAGTTTGTGCTGGCGCCCGGTTTGTCTTTTTGGGGAGCCCCGTTGCGTCGTCGACAAACCCGCCCCATCGCTGCGCAAATTCGTGTAGAATCGCGGGCTTAGCAGTGGAAGTACCGTTCGGAACGTGGCGCTTCGCTCCCCGCAGGCTCCGGGTTTCGCGTTCTTTTGGTGTCTGGCGATGCAATATCGCCTCGCTCTTTTCAAGGAATCGTCATGCAGCAACAGAAAATCCGCATTCGCCTGAAGGCTTTCGATTATCGTCTGATCGATCAATCGGCGGCCGAGATCGTCGATACGGCGAAGCGGACTGGCGCAATCGTCCGTGGCCCGGTGCCGCTGCCGACGCGCATCCAGCGTTTTGACATCCTGCGTTCGCCGCACGTCAACAAGACGTCGCGCGATCAGCTCGAAATCCGCACCCACCAGCGCCTGATGGACATCGTCGATCCGACCGACAAGACGGTCGACGCGCTGATGAAGCTCGACCTGCCGGCTGGCGTCGACGTGGAAATCAAGCTGCAGTAAGGCTGATCGAAGGCTTTCGGCGCCGCGCGGCTCGCCGGATGGCGCTAAGCCTTTGATTGCTTGCGAAAAACGATGGGCCTCGCTATAATGTTGGGCTTTTCGCGTATTTGCGTAAAAAGCCGGTGACCTGAGCCTCTTCGGGTTGCGGCGTTTTGTAAATTAGCCCCGACCAATCGCAGTCGGGAATGGAGAAAACGATGAGCCTTGGACTCGTAGGTCGCAAGGTTGGCATGACCCGTATCTTCACGGCGGAAGGGGATTCGATTCCCGTCACCGTGCTCGACGTGTCGGACAACCGCGTGACGCAGATCAAGACTGTTGAAACCGACGGCTACACGGCCGTACAGGTTGCATTCGGCTCCCGCCGCGCATCGCGCGTGACGAAGCCGCTGGCAGGTCATCTCGCCAAAGCCGGTGTCCAAGCCGGTGAAATCCTCAAGGAATTCCGCATCGAAGCCGACAAGGCCGCCGAGTTGTCGAACGGCGCCGTGATCGGTCCGGATCTGTTCGAAGTGGGTCAGAAGGTCGACGTGCAGGGCGTGTCGATCGGTAAGGGCTACGCGGGCACGATCAAGCGCTACAACTTCGGTTCCGGCCGTGCATCGCACGGTAACTCGCGCTCGCACAACGTGCCGGGCTCGATCGGTATGGCGCAAGATCCGGGGCGTGTGTTCCCGGGCAAGCGCATGACGGGTCACATGGGTGACGTGACGGTGACGGTGCAGAACCTCGAAATCGCTCGTATCGACGCAGAGCGCAAGCTGCTGCTCGTCAAGGGCGCGATTCCGGGTGCGAAGGGCGGCAAGGTTTTCGTGACGCCGGCCGTGAAGACGCGTGCTGTGAAGGGGGCGAAATAATGGAACTCAAGCTCCTGAATGCGAATGGTCAGGAAGGTGCGGCGGTCAATGCGTCGGACGTCGTGTTCGGCCGTGACTACAACGAAGCGCTGATCCACCAGGTCGTCGTTGCATACCAGGCGAACGCTCGCCAGGGCAACCGCGCTCAGAAGGATCGCGAGCAAGTCAAGCACACGACCAAGAAGCCGTGGCGCCAGAAGGGCACGGGCCGCGCTCGTGCCGGTATGTCGTCGAGCCCGCTGTGGCGTGGCGGCGGTCGGATCTTCCCGAACTCGCCCGACGAAAACTTCTCGCACAAGGTCAACAAGAAGATGCATCGCGCAGGCCTCTGCTCGATCTTCTCGCAGCTGGCCCGCGAAGGCCGTCTGTCGGTTGTCGAGGACATCGTCCTCGAAGCGCCGAAGACCAAGCTGCTGGCCGACAAGTTCAAGGCCATGGGTCTCGATTCCGTGCTGGTCATCACCGACACGGTCGACGAAAACCTGTACCTCGCGTCGCGCAATCTGCCCCACGTGGCGATTGTCGAGCCGCGCTACGCTGACCCGCTGTCGCTGATCTACTTCAAGAAAGTGCTGGTCACGAAGGCTGCGGTCGCCCAGATCGAGGAGTTGCTGTCATGAGCGAGATTCGCAAGAACGATCATCGTTTGATGCAGGTCCTGCTCGCACCGGTGATTTCCGAAAAGGCGACGCTGGTTGCCGACAAGAACGAGCAAGTCGTGTTCGAAGTCGCGCCGGATGCCACGAAGCAGGAAGTGAAGGCGGCTGTCGAGCTGCTGTTCAAGGTTGAAGTTGATTCCGTCAACGTGCTGGTTCAGAAGGGCAAGCAAAAGCGCTTCGGCCGTTCGATGGGCCGCCGCAAGGACGTGAAGAAGGCATACGTGTGCCTGAAGCCCGGCCAGGAAATCAACTTTGAAGCGGAGGCCAAGTAATCATGGCAATCGTCAAAGTCAAGCCGACGTCGCCGGGTCGCCGCGCGATGGTCAAGGTGGTCAACAAGGAACTGCACAAGGGCAAGCCGCACGCGGCGCTGCTCGACACGCAGAGCTCCAAGGCTGGCCGCAACAACAATGGCCGCATCACGACGCGTCACCAGGGCGGTGGTCACAAGCAGCACTACCGCATGATCGATTTCCGTCGCACGAAGGACGGCATTCCGGCGAAGGTCGAGCGTTTCGAGTACGACCCGAACCGCAGCGCGAACATCGCGCTCGTGCTGTACGCAGACGGCGAGCGCCGCTACATCATCGCGCCGAAGGGCGTGACGGTGGGCCAGCAACTGATGTCGGGCTCGGAAGCGCCGATTCGCGTGGGCAACACGCTGCCGATCCGCAACATTCCGGTCGGTACGACGATTCACTGCATCGAAATGCTGCCGGGCAAGGGCGCGCAGATGGCGCGTTCGGCCGGTACGTCGGCGATGCTGCTCGCACGCGAAGGCGTGTACGCGCAGGTTCGTCTGCGTTCGGGCGAAATCCGCCGCGTGCACATCGAGTGTCGCGCGACGATCGGTGAAGTCGGCAACGAAGAGCACAGCCTGCGCCAGATCGGCAAGGCCGGTGCGAACCGTTGGCGCGGTATCCGTCCGACGGTGCGTGGCGTCGCAATGAACCCGATCGACCACCCGCACGGTGGTGGTGAGGGCCGTACCGCTGCGGGCCGCGACCCGGTGAGCCCGTGGGGCACGCCGACGAAGGGCTTCCGTACGCGTCGCAACAAGCGCACGACGACGATGATCGTCCAGCGCCGTCACAAGCGTTAAGGAGTAGGCAATGGCACGTTCTGTTAAAAAAGGTCCGTTCTGCGACGCCCATTTGCTGAAGAAAGTTGAGGCGGCTGCAGCTTCGCGCGACAAGAAGCCGATCAAGACCTGGTCGCGTCGCTCGACGATCCTTCCGGACTTCATCGGTCTGACGATCGCCGTCCACAACGGCCGTCAACACGTTCCGGTGTACATCTCGGAAAACATGGTCGGCCACAAGCTTGGCGAGTTCGCACTGACCCGTACGTTCAAGGGTCACGCGGCCGACAAGAAGGCCAAGAAATAAGGGGCTATCAAGATGGAAGTGAAAGCAATTCATCGCGGTGCCCGCATCTCGGCGCAGAAGACGCGCCTTGTGGCTGACCAGATCCGCGGTTTGCCGGTCGACAAGGCGCTGAACGTTCTGACGTTCTCGCCGAAGAAGGCGGCTGGCATCGTGAAGAAGGTCGTGCTGTCGGCGATCGCGAATGCGGAGCACAACGAAGGCGCCGACATCGACGAGCTCAAGATCAAGAGCATTTACGTCGACAAGGCTGCGTCGCTCAAGCGTTTCACCGCGCGCGCAAAGGGCCGCGGCAACCGCATTGAGAAGCAATCCTGTCACATCACTGTGACGGTCGGGAATTAAGGAGCCATACGATGGGACAGAAAATTCATCCGACTGGCTTCCGCCTGGCTGTCAGCCGCAATTGGGCTTCGCGCTGGTACGCGAACAACAACAATTTCGCGGCGATGCTGCAGGAAGACATCGGTGTTCGTGAGTACCTGAAGAAGAAGCTGAAGAATGCTTCGGTCGGTCGGGTCATCATCGAGCGTCCGGCGAAGAACGCGCGCATCACGATTTTCAGCTCGCGTCCGGGCGTCGTCATCGGCAAGAAGGGCGAGGATATCGAACTGCTGAAGACGGAACTGCAACGCCGCATGGGCGTGCCGGTTCACGTCAACATCGAAGAGATCCGCAAGCCGGAAACCGATGCGCAACTGATCGCCGATTCGATCACGCAGCAGCTCGAGCGCCGGATCATGTTCCGCCGCGCGATGAAGCGCGCGATGCAGAACGCGATGCGTCTGGGTGCCCAAGGCATCAAGATCATGAGCGCCGGTCGTCTGAACGGCATCGAAATCGCGCGTACCGAGTGGTACCGCGAAGGCCGCGTGCCCCTGCACACGCTGCGCGCCGACATCGACTACGCAACGTCGGAAGCAAAGACGACGTACGGTGTCATCGGCGTCAAGGTGTGGGTCTACAAGGGCGACACGCTCGGCCGCAACGACGCGCCGGTGGTCGAAGAAGTGACCGAAGACAAGCGTCCGCGTCGCAACGCGCGTCCGGGCGACCGTCGTCCGCGCCGTGACGGTGAAGGCGGCGCTCCGGGTGCTCGCCGTGGCGCACCGCGCCGTGGCGCCGGCAAGCCGGAAGACGGCAAGACTGGAGAATAACGATGCTGCAACCGAAACGCAGGAAGTATCGCAAAGAGCAGAAGGGCCGTAACACCGGTATCGCCACGCGCGGCAACGCCGTGTCGTTCGGTGAGTTCGGCCTGAAGGCTGTCGGTCGCGGCCGTCTGACCGCGCGTCAGATCGAGGCGGCGCGTCGTGCAATGACGCGTCACATCAAGCGCGGCGGCCGCATCTGGATTCGCATCTTCCCGGACAAGCCGATTTCGCAGAAGCCGGCCGAAGTGCGGATGGGTAACGGTAAGGGTAACCCTGAGTACTACGTCGCCGAGATTCAGCCGGGCAAGATGCTGTATGAAATGGATGGCGTATCCGAAGAACTGGCGCGTGAAGCGTTCCGTCTGGCCGCAGCGAAGCTGCCGCTGAAGACGACGTTCATCGTGCGTCAGCTCGGCGCCTAAGGAGAAAACATGAAGGCTTCCGAACTTCTCCAGAAAGATCAGGCCGCGCTCAACAAGGAGCTGTCGGACCTGTTGAAGGCGCAATTCGGCCTGCGCATGCAACTCGCGACCCAGCAGCTCACGAACACGAGCCAGCTGAAGAAGGTTCGTCGCGACATCGCACGTGTGCGGACCGTCCTGACTCAGAAGGCGAACCAGAAATGAACGATAGCGTGAAAACCTCGCTGAAGCGGACGCTCGTCGGTAAGGTCGTCAGCAACAAGATGGACAAGACCGTCACCGTGCTGGTCGAGCACCGCGTCAAGCACCCGATCTACGGCAAGTATGTCGTGCGCTCGAAGAAGTACCACGCGCACGATGAAGCGAACACCTACAACGAAGGCGATCTCGTCGAAATCCAGGAAACCCGTCCTGTTTCGAAGACGAAGGCCTGGGCGGTTTCGCGTCTCGTCGAGGCGGCCCGCGTGATCTAAGCGGGAAAGGCAGTAAAAAGTGCTTCAGCAGTAGAAGTGCTTGAAATCGCAAAGTTTTTGCTTGCGTGGCCGGGATTATTTGTTATAATCCCGGTCTTCCCTCTTTATGGGAGCCCCGTCGCGGGCGAAGTGACTGGTGGGGGAAGCGGACTGGCGTCAGGCCTGCTCCGAAGGATTCACCGATTGCGATGGCGGGTTTCGTTTGCCGTCGCTGCTGTTCCAACCCAAGCAGCCTCGGCTGACGGGACCAAGACTGACCGTATGCGCCATGGTGGCGTATCCGGATTAAGTTGGGAAAGACAAACCATGATCCAGACCGAATCTCGGCTTGAAGTGGCCGACAACACGGGTGCGCGTGAAGTCATGTGCATCAAGGTGCTCGGCGGCTCGAAGCGTCGTTATGCCAGCATTGGCGACATCATCAAGGTGAGCGTCAAAGAGGCAACGCCGCGCGGGCGCGTGAAGAAAGGCGAAATCTACAACGCCGTGGTGGTCCGCACCGCCAAGGGCGTTCGCCGTCAAGACGGCTCGCTGATCAAGTTCGACGGCAACGCCGCTGTGCTTTTGAATAACAAGCTCGAGCCGATCGGCACCCGTATCTTCGGGCCGGTCACGCGTGAGCTGCGTAGCGAACGATTCATGAAGATCGTGTCGCTGGCGCCGGAAGTGCTGTAAGGAGTCGCGATGAACAAGATTCGCAAGGGTGACGAAGTGATCGTCATCACCGGCAAGGACAAAGGCAAGCGCGGTGTCGTGCTGGCCGTGGGCGCCGAGCATGTGACGGTCGAGGGTATCAACCTCGTCAAGAAGCATGTGAAGCCGAACCCGATGAAGGGTACGACGGGCGGCGTGGAAGCGAAGACGATGCCGCTGCATATTTCGAACGTCGCACTGGTCGACGCGAACGGCAAGGCTTCGCGTGTTGGCATCAAGGTCGAGGATGGCAAGAAGGTTCGCTTCCTGAAGACGACCGGTGCCGTGCTGAGCGCCTGACGCTGCGGAGTAGAGAAATGGCACGTTTTCAAGAGTTTTACAAAGAGAAGGTTGTTCCCGGCCTGATCGAGAAGTTCGGCTACAAGTCGGTCATGGAAGTGCCGCGCATCACCAAGATCACGCTGAACATGGGTCTTGGCGAAGCGGTCGCCGACAAGAAGATCATCGAGAACGCCGTCGGCGATCTGACGAAGATCGCGGGTCAGAAGCCTGTCGTGACGAAGGCTCGCAAGGCAATCGCGGGCTTCAAGATTCGTCAAGGCTACCCGATCGGCGCGATGGTCACGCTGCGCGGCCGCGCGATGTACGAATTCCTCGATCGTTTCGTGACGGTTGCCCTGCCCCGCGTGCGCGATTTCCGCGGCGTGTCGGGCCGTGCATTCGATGGTCGCGGCAACTACAACATCGGTGTGAAAGAGCAGATCATTTTCCCCGAAATCGATTACGACAAGATCGACGCGCTGCGTGGGCTGAACATCAGCATCACGACGACCGCGAAGACCGACGACGAAGCGAAGGCTCTGCTCGCCAGCTTCAAGTTCCCGTTCAGAAACTGAGGTTACCGTGGCTAAACTGGCACTGATCGAACGTGAAAAGAAGCGCGCTCGCCTTGCGCAAAAGTACGCTCCGAAGCGTGCTGAACTGAAGGCGATCATCGACGACGCGAGCAAGTCCGAAGAAGAGCGCTACGCCGCTCGCCTGGAACTGCAGCAACTGCCCCGCAACGCGAACCCGACCCGCAAGCGTAACCGCTGCGCGATCACGGGCCGTCCGCGCGGCACGTTCCGCAAGTTCGGCCTCGCGCGCAACAAGATTCGTGAAATCGCATTCCGTGGCGAGATTCCTGGCCTGACCAAGGCGAGCTGGTAATAGGAGAAACATAAATGAGCATGAGTGATCCTATCGCCGATATGCTGACTCGCATCCGCAACGCGCAGATGGTCGAGAAGGTTTCGGTGTCGATGCCCTCGTCGAAGGTCAAGGTTGCGATCGCGCAGGTCCTGAAGGACGAAGGTTATATCGACGATTTCGCCGTGAAGGCGGAAGGCGCGAAGGCCGAGCTGAACATCGCGCTGAAGTACTACGCGGGCCGCCCGGTCATCGAGCGCCTCGAGCGCGTGTCGAAGCCGGGTCTGCGCGTGTACCGCGGCCGTAACGAGATTCCGCAGGTCATGAATGGCCTCGGTGTGGCAATCGTGTCGACGCCGAAGGGCGTGATGACCGACCGCAAGGCGCGCGCTACCGGCGTCGGCGGCGAAGTCATCTGCTACGTCGCTTAAAGCCGAAAGGAGAGAGGAACATGTCTCGAGTAGGTAAGAGCCCGATCGCGCTGCAAGGCGCGGAAGTCAAGCTGGCCGACGGTGCGATCATCGTCAAGGGTCCGCTGGGCACCATCACGCAAGCGGTCAATCCGCTCGTGAACGTGGCGAACAACGACGGCACGCTGAACCTGTCGCCGGTCGACGACAGCCGCGAAGCAAATGCACTGTCGGGCACGATGCGCGCGATCATCGCGAATGCCGTGCACGGCGTGACCAAGGGTTTCGAGCGCAAGCTGACGCTGGTTGGCGTCGGTTATCGTGCGCAGGCGCAAGGCGACAAGCTGAACCTGTCGCTGGGTTTCTCGCACCCGGTGGTGCACCAGATGCCGGAAGGCGTCAAGGCTGAAACCCCGACGCAAACCGAAATCGTGATCAAGGGGATCGACAAGCAGAAAGTCGGCCAAGTCGCTGCCGAAGTGCGCGGCTACCGTCCGCCCGAGCCGTACAAGGGCAAGGGCGTGCGCTATGCCGACGAGGTTGTGATCCTCAAAGAAACGAAGAAGAAGTAAGGGTGCGCAATCATGGATAAGACTCAATCTCGCCTGCGCCGCGCTCGCCAGACGCGTATCAAGATCGCTGAGTTGCAGGTCGCGCGTCTCGCCGTGCATCGCACGAACACGCACATCTACGCTCAGGTGTTCTCGCCCTGCGGCACCAAGGTGCTGGCCAGCGCGTCGACGCTCGAAGCCGAAGTGCGCGCTCAGCTCGCCGACAAGTCGGGCAAGGGCGGCAACGTCGCCGCTGCCACGCTGATCGGCAAGCGTATCGCCGAAAAGGCCAAGGCCGCCGGCATCGAATCCGTCGCCTTCGACCGCTCGGGCTTCCGCTACCACGGCCGCGTGAAGGCGCTGGCCGAGGCAGCTCGCGAAGCTGGGCTCAAGTTCTAAGGAAGGAATCGTCATGGCAAAGATGCAAGCGAAAGTTCAGGCTGACGAGCGCGACGACGGCCTTCGCGAAAAGATGATCTCGGTCAATCGCGTGACCAAGGTCGTGAAGGGTGGCCGTATTCTCGGCTTCGCCGCACTGACCGTGGTTGGCGATGGCGATGGCCGCGTCGGCATGGGCAAGGGCAAGGCGAAGGAAGTGCCGGTTGCCGTCCAGAAGGCGATGGAGCAGGCCCGCCGCAACATGTTCAAGGTGCCGCTGAAGAACGGCACGCTGCAGCACGAAGTGCACGGCAAGCACGGTGCGTCGACGGTTCTCCTCGCTCCGGCGAAGGACGGTACCGGCGTGATCGCCGGCGGCCCGATGCGCGCGGTGTTCGACGTGATGGGCGTGCAGAACGTCGTCGCGAAGAGCCACGGCTCGACGAACCCGTACAACCTCGTTCGTGCGACGCTGGACGGCCTGCGCAAGCAGTCGACCCCGGCCGACATCGCGGCGAAGCGCGGCAAGTCCGTCGAAGAAATTTTGGGCTAAGCCCAGGTGGTCACCATGTCTGAAAAAACTGTCAAGGTTCAGCTCGTGAAGAGCCTGATTGGGACCCGCGAATCGCACCGCGCCACCGTGCGCGGTCTGGGTCTGCGCCGTCTCAACTCGGTCAGCGAACTGCAGGATACGCCGGCGGTGCGCGGGATGATCAACAAGGTCTCGTACCTTGTGAAGGTCATCGGTTAAGCGGCCGACTACGGATCAAGGAGTTGATATGGAATTGAATAACCTGAAGCCGGCGGCAGGCGCTAAGCATGCGAAGCGTCGCGTTGGCCGCGGCATCGGTTCCGGCCTCGGTAAGACGGCCGGCCGTGGTCACAAGGGTCAGAAATCGCGTTCGGGCGGCTTTCACAAGGTCGGCTTCGAAGGCGGTCAGATGCCGCTGCAGCGTCGTCTGCCGAAGCGCGGCTTCACGTCCCTGACGAAGGAATTCGTCGGTGAAGTGCGCCTCTCCGACCTCGAAAAGCTGCCGGTCGACGAAGTCGATCTGCTCGCTCTGAAGCAAGCCGGCCTCGTCGGCGAGCTGACCAAGAGCGCGAAGATCATCGCGACGGGCGAGCTGAAGCGCAAGATCGTCGTCAAGGGTCTCGGTGCGACGAAGGGTGCGCGCGCCGCGATCGAGGCGGCCGGCGGTTCGTTTGCCGAGTGACACGCAACGCGTGCCGTCACTAGCATTTGCATCGGAGAAGATACTTGGCTAACAGCCCGAGTCTCGCAAAACCCGGTCGAAGCACGGCGAAGTTCGGCGATCTGCGTCGGCGTGCAATGTTCTTGCTGCTGGCGCTGATCGTCTATCGCATCGGCGCGCACATCCCGGTGCCGGGCATCGACCCGGATCAGCTGGCGAAGCTGTTCCAGAGCCAGGCGGGCGGCATCCTGGGCATGTTCAACATGTTCTCGGGTGGCGCGCTGTCTCGCTTTACGATCTTCGCGCTGGGGATCATGCCGTATATCTCGGCGTCGATCATCATGCAGCTGATGGCGATCGTGTCGCCGCAGCTCGAGGCGCTGAAGAAGGAAGGGCAGGCCGGACAGCGGAAGATCACGCAGTACACGCGGTACTTCACCGTGGTGCTCGCGACGTTCCAGGCTTTCGGCATCGCGGCCGCGCTGGAGAATCAGCCGGGGCTCGTGACCGATCCGGGCGCGGTGTTCCGTCTGACGACGGTCGTCACGCTGGTGACGGGAACGATGTTCCTGATGTGGCTCGGCGAGCAGATCACCGAGCGTGGTCTCGGCAACGGCATCTCGATCATCATCTTCGGCGGGATCGCAGCAGGGTTCCCGAATGCCGTCGGTGGGTTGTTCGAGCTGGTGCGCACGGGTTCGATGAGCATCATTTCGGCGATCATCATCGTCGTTCTGATCGCCGCGGTGACTTACCTGGTCGTGTTCATCGAACGCGGTCAGCGCAAGATCCTCGTGAACTACGCGAAGCGCCAGGTCGGCAACAAGATTTACGGCGGGCAGTCGTCGCACCTGCCGCTGAAGCTGAACATGTCGGGCGTGATTCCGCCGATCTTCGCATCGTCGATCATCCTGTTCCCGGCGACGATCCTGAGCTGGTTCAGCTCGGGCGAGCGCAAGGGCTGGCTGTCCGACACGCTGCACAACGTCGCGGAAGCGCTGAAGCCGGGCCAGCCGGTCTATGTGCTGCTTTACACGCTGGCAATCGTGTTTTTCTGCTTCTTCTACACCGCGCTGGTGTTCAACAGCAGGGAAACCGCGGACAACCTGAAGAAGAGCGGCGCGTTCGTGCCGGGCATCCGTCCGGGCGACCAGACCGCGCGATACATCGACCGGATTCTCACGCGTCTCACGCTGGCCGGTGCGATCTACATCGTCTTCGTGTGTCTGCTGCCGGAGTTCCTGGTGTTGCGCTGGAACGTGCCGTTTTATTTTGGTGGAACGTCGCTGCTGATCATTGTCGTCGTCACGATGGACTTCATGGCGCAGGTGCAGTCGTACGTTATGTCGCAACAGTATGAGTCGCTGCTCAAGAAAGCCAATTTCAAGGGCGGCAACATCCCAATGCGTTAAAAAGGACTTATGGCCAAAGACGATGTAATCCAGATGCAGGGTGAGGTGATCGAAAACCTTCCGAATGCGACCTTCCGGGTGAAGCTGGAAAACGGCCATGTCGTATTGGGACATATCTCCGGAAAGATGCGGATGCACTACATCCGTATCCTTCCCGGCGACAAGGTGACGGTTGAATTGACGCCTTACGATCTGTCTCGTGCGCGGATCGTGTTCCGGGCGAAGTGATTTAGAAAAAGGGTAATATCATGAAAGTGATGGCATCGGTTAAGCGCATTTGCCGCAATTGCAAGATCATCAAGCGCAAGGGCGTGGTTCGCGTGATCTGCAGCTCGGATCCGCGTCACAAGCAGCGTCAAGGCTGACTGCGCGTTTGTTTGCGCTTTTTGTTTGAGGAAAAACAATGGCTCGTATCGCAGGGGTTAACATCCCGAACCACCAGCATACCGAAATCGGTCTGACGGCGATTTTTGGTATCGGCCGCACGCGCTCGCGCAGCATCTGCGTGGCTTCTGGTGTGGCTTTCTCGAAGAAGGTCAAGGACCTGACCGACGCAGACCTCGAAAAGCTGCGTGAAGAAGTGGGCAAGTTTGTCGTCGAAGGCGATCTGCGCCGTGAAGTGACGATGAACATCAAGCGCCTGATGGACCTCGGCTGCTACCGCGGCGTGCGCCATCGCAAGGGCTTGCCCATGCGCGGCCAGCGTACGCGTACGAACGCCCGTACTCGCAAGGGTCCGCGTCGTGCAGCGCAAGCGCTGAAGAAGTAAGCGGAACTGACAGTTACAGGAAAACGTAATGGCTAAGGCTTCGAACACCGCGGCGCAACGCGTTCGCAAGAAAGTCAAGAAGAACGTCGCGGAAGGCGTGGTTCACGTTCACGCGTCGTTCAACAACACGATTATCACGATCACCGATCGCCAGGGCAATGCGCTGGCGTGGGCGACGTCGGGCGGCCAGGGCTTCAAGGGCTCGCGCAAATCGACGCCGTTCGCCGCACAGGTGGCTGCCGAGTCGGCCGGCCGCGTGGCGATGGAATATGGCGTGAAGAATCTGGAAGTGCGGATCAAGGGCCCCGGCCCGGGCCGCGAGTCGGCAGTGCGCGCACTGCACGGTCTCGGCATCAAGATCACCGCGATTTCGGACGTGACGCCGATTCCGCACAACGGCTGCCGTCCGCCGAAGCGTCGCCGCATCTAACGATGCGTTGGCGCCTTGCCTGTCGCCGCTTTGCGTCGACGGGCTGCGCTTTTTTGATTGCGCATTTGATTGATTAAGCCCACCGTTCGCCCCAAAGGGCGCGAACTAGCGCGGATTCCGGTTCGCGTCATAGATAGATAGAGGAATGCAAAGTGGCACGTTATATCGGCCCTAAAGCCAAGCTGTCCCGCCGTGAAGGCACCGATCTGTTCCTGAAGAGCGCGCGCCGCTCGCTCGCCGACAAGTGCAAGCTCGACAGCAAGCCCGGTCAGCACGGCCGCACTTCGGGTGCGCGCACGTCGGACTACGGCACGCAGCTCCGCGAAAAGCAGAAGGTCAAGCGCATTTACGGCGTGCTGGAGCGTCAGTTCCGCCGCTACTTCGCAGAAGCCGACCGCCGCAAGGGCAACACGGGTGAAAACCTGCTGCAACTGCTCGAGTCGCGTCTCGACAACGTCGTGTACCGCATGGGCTTCGGCTCGACCCGCGCTGAAGCGCGTCAGCTCGTGAGCCACAAGGCGATCACCGTCAACGGCATCGTCGCGAACATCCCGTCGCTGCAAGTGAAGTCGGGCGACGTGATCTCGATCCGTGAAAAGGCAAAGAAGCAGGCGCGTATCGTCGAAGCGCTGTCGCTGGCCGAGCAAGGCGGCATGCCGAGCTGGGTTGCGGTCGATGCGAAGAAGTTCGAAGGCACGTTCAAGCAAATGCCGGAGCGCGCCGACATCGCGGGCGACATCAACGAAAGCCTGATCGTCGAATTGTATTCGCGTTAATCCGATTGATGGCCGAGGAATCCTGTTCATTGCGTCGCGCAAGGCAGGGCCTCGGCTGTTCATTTTCAGGTTGTTACCGGTCAGCCTTATCGGTGTAACGAGCCGAGGGTATTGAAAAGGAAAACCTATGCAAACCAGTTTGTTGAAACCCAAGATCATCGCCGTGGAATCGCTGGGCGAGAACCACGCGAAGGTGGTGATGGAACCGTTCGAACGCGGTTACGGCCACACCTTGGGCAATGCGCTTCGCCGCGTGCTGTTGTCGTCGATGGTCGGTTACGCGCCGACCGAAGTGACGATCGCCGGCGTCGTGCACGAGTATTCGACGCTTGATGGTGTGCAAGAGGACGTCGTCAACCTGCTGCTGAACCTGAAGGGCGTGGTGTTCAAGCTGCATAACCGCGACGAAGTCACGGTGACGCTGCGCAAGGAAGGCGAAGGCGTCGTGACGGCCGGCGATATCGAACTGGCTCACGACTGCGAAGTCATCAACCCGAATCACGTGATCGCGCATCTGTCGAAGGGCGGCAAGCTCGACGTGCAGATCAAGGTCGAGAAGGGCCGCGGCTACGTGCCGGGCAACGTGCGCCGTTACGGCGACGAGACGGCGAAGATCATCGGCCGCATCGTCCTGGACGCGTCGTTCTCGCCGGTTCGCCGCGTGAGCTATGCGGTCGAGAGCGCGCGCGTCGAGCAGCGTACCGACCTCGACAAGCTCGTGATGAACATCGAAACGAGCGGCGTTATCACGCCGGAAGAAGCGATCCGCCAATCGGCACGCATCCTCGTCGACCAGCTGTCCGTGTTCGCCGCGCTGGAAGGCACGGAAACGGCCGCGGAAGCGCCGTCGCGCGCGCCGCAGATCGACCCGATCCTGCTGCGCCCGGTCGATGACCTCGAGCTGACCGTCCGTTCGGCGAACTGCCTGAAGGCCGAGAACATCTACTACATCGGCGACCTGATCCAGCGCACGGAAAACGAGCTGCTGAAGACGCCGAACCTCGGCCGCAAGTCGCTCAACGAGATCAAGGAAGTGCTCGCTTCGCGCGGTCTCACGCTGGGCATGAAGCTCGAGAACTGGCCGCCGGCCGGCCTCGACAAGTAATCCCGGTTGTCGCGGTAACTGGTCAAGATGCGGATTTTCTTTTAAAATCCGCATCTTGCTTTTTTTCATACCGGCCCGTGCGCCTGATTTTCTCGCGCGATAGAAGAGCTGGATCAAAACTTTGAATCAAGGAAACTGAAATGCGTCACCGTCATGGTCTGCGGAAACTGAACCGCACGAGCAGCCACCGTCTGGCTATGCTCCGCAACATGTCCAACTCGCTGATCGAGCACGAAGTCATCAAGACGACGCTGCCGAAGGCGAAGGAACTTCGTAAGGTGGTCGAGCCCCTCATCACGCTCGGCAAGAAGCCGTCGCTCGCGAACCGCCGGCTGGCGTTCAACCGCCTGCGCGATCGCGATTCCGTCGCGAAGCTGTTCGACGTGCTCGGCCCGCGCTTCGCGAACCGTCCGGGCGGCTATCTGCGCATCCTGAAGTTCGGTTTCCGCGTCGGCGACAACGCGCCGATGGCGCTCGTCGAGCTGCTCGACCGTCCGGAAGTCGACGAGACCGAAAACGTCCAGGAAGCCGAATAAGCGTCTTCCCGCACGTAGCACGAAGGGCCAAGCAATGCTTGGCCCTTTTTGTTTTCGTTGACCGATTTCGTGCGTCGGATTGACGCGCACGCGCGGCCCACGCGCTCACCCGACGTGCGATACGATATGACGTTTCAACGAGCACACGGAGGCGCGAATGGTGATCGTGATGATGTTGACGACCGTGCCCGACGCCGCCGTCGCCCGCGCGCTCGCCGACGGCGCGCTGTCGGCCCGGCTCGCCGCGTGCGTATCCGAGCTCGGCGCGATCCGTTCGAGCTACCATTGGCAGGGCAAGGTCGAGACGGCCGACGAGATCCAGTTGCTGTTCAAGACGAGCGCCGTGCGGGCGCTCGAGCTCGAACGCTATATCCAGTCGCACCACCCGTACGACGTCCCGGAAATCGTCTCGTGGCAGGCGACGGCGTCCGCCGCCTACGGCCAGTGGGTGGCTACCGAAACTCAGCGTCTATTTCATGTTTAACCGTATTCCGCTTTACGCGCAGTCCCGCCTTTGCTTCCTGCTCGTCGTCGTCGCGCTGCTCGGTGCGCTGCTCGGCGCGTCGTTCGCGGCGCGCGCCGCTGACGACTTCCTCGACCCTTCCGTCGCGTTCAAATTCAGCGCGAGCGAGGCGCCGGGGCAGGTCGACATTCATTTCAAGATTGCCGACGGCTATTACATGTATCGCGAGCGCTTCGCGTTCGCTGTGAAAAGCGGCTCGGCGACGCTCGGCGAGCCGCAATTGCCCGCCGGACACGTGAAGTTCGATCCGACGTTCCAGAAGAACGTCGAGACCTACCGCGGCGACCTGACGATCCATCTGCCCGTCAAGCAGGCGGCGGGGCCGTTCGAGCTGGCGGTGACGTCGCAGGGCTGTGCGGACGAGGGGATCTGCTATCCGCCCGCCGAGCACGTCGCGCGGATCGACGGCGCGGCGCTCGGCGCAGCCGGCGCCCACCCCGTCGCGGCGGCGGCCGGAGCCGATCCGGCCGCCGCCGACGGCGGCAGCTGGTACGAGCGCGTGACGAGTGCCGACTACGCACGTTCGTTGCTCGAAGGCCACGGATTCCTGACGATCGTCGCGCTCTATTTCGTGGCCGGCATGGTGCTGAGCCTGTTGCCGTGCTCGTATCCGATGATCCCGATCTTGTCGGCGATCATCGTCGGCGAAGGCGCGCATGCGACGCGCACGCGCGCGTTTGCGCTATCGCTCACCTATGTGATCGGCATGGCGCTCATCTATACGGCGCTCGGCGTCGCGGCGGCGCTCGTCGGGCAGAGCCTCGGCGCGTGGCTGCAGAATCCGTGGGTGCTCGGCGCGTTCGCGCTGCTCCTCACGGTGTTCGCGCTGCTGCTGATCGGCGGAATCGACATCACGTTGCCGCAGCGCTGGCAGAGCGGCGCCGCGCAGACGACCGGGCCGCGCAAGGGCGGACGCTTCGCGGCCGTCGCGACGATGGGCGCGCTGTCGGCGCTCGTCGTCGGCGCGTGCATGACCGCGCCGCTTTTCGCCGTGCTCGCGTTCATCGCGCACACCGGCAGCGCGTTCCTCGGCGGCGCCGCGCTCTTCTCGATGGGCGTCGGCCTCGGCGTTCCGCTCCTCGTCATCGGGATCGGCGCGGGCACACTGTTGCCGCGCGCCGGCGCGTGGATGGACGGCGTGAAGGTGTTCTTCGGCGTCGTGCTGCTCGCCGCTGCGCTGTGGATCGTCTGGCCGGCGCTGAACGCCGCGTCGCAGCTCGGTCTGGGCGCGTTGTGGCTGCTGATCGCCGCCGCCGCGCTCGGGCTCTTCACGCCGCATTCGGGCTCGTCGTCGATCTGGCGTCGCCTTGGGCGCGGGCTCGGTGCGGCGCTCGCGATCTGGGCCGCGACGCTCCTCGTCGGACTCGCGGCGGGCTCGACCGATCCGCTGCGCCCGCTCGCGGTGCTCGCGGCGCGCGCGGCGCCGGTCGGCGCGGCCGCCGCGAGTGCCGGCTCGGTTGCGCATGAAGGGCCGGCGTTCGCGCCGGTGCGCTCGCTCGCCGAGCTCGACGAGATCGTGAAGACGTCGACGCAGCCGGTAATGCTCGACTTTTATGCGGACTGGTGCGTGAGCTGCAAGGAGATGGAGCATCTGACGTTCAGCGACGCGCGCGTCGGCGCGCGGCTCGCGCAAATGCGTCTCGTGCGCGCGGACGTGACGGCGAACACGCCGGACGATCAGGCGCTCTTGAAGCGCTTCGGCCTGTTCGGACCGCCGGGCATCATCGTGTTCGAGCGGAACGGGCAGGAGCGCGGTCGCGTCGTCGGCTATCAATCCGCCGATCGGTTCCTGCGCAGTCTCGATCGGATGTCGCTGCCGGCTGCGTTGTCGGCGTCGTGACGGAATCGAAGCGGGCCCGGCGAGCGAATGCGCGGCGCGCGCCGCCATCGCCGCCGAAGTCGATCGGGCGCAAATAAAAATGGCGAGGCATCGAGCCTCGCCATTTTCGATTTCGCTATTCGCGCGTTCCGCTTCGCTTGCGCAAACGCCCGCGTCTGACGCTTACTTCTGCGCGCGCAGCAGCCGCGCCGCGTCGAGCGCGAAGTACGTGAGGATGCCGTCCGCGCCCGCTCGCTTGAACGCAAGCAGCGATTCGAGCACGACCTTGTCGTGATCGAGCCAGCCGTTCTGCGCGGCGGCCTTCAGCATCGCGTACTCGCCGCTCACCTGATAGACGTAGGTCGGAAAGCGGAATTCGTCCTTCACGCGGCGCACGATGTCGAGATACGGCATGCCGGGCTTCACCATCACCATGTCCGCGCCTTCGTCGATGTCGAGGCGCACTTCGCGCAACGCTTCGTCGCTGTTGGCGGGGTCCATCTGGTAGGTCATCTTGTTGCTCTTGCCGAGATTCGACGCGGAGCCGACGGCGTCGCGGAACGGGCCGTAGAACGCGGACGCATACTTTGCCGAGTACGCCATGATTCGCGTGTAGATGTGGCCGTCGCTCTCGAGCATCTCGCGCACGGCGCCGATGCGGCCGTCCATCATGTCCGACGGCGCGACGATGTCGACACCCGCTTCCGCCTGCGCGCGCGCCTGCTCGACGAGGATCTCGAGCGTTTCGTCGTTGAGCACGTAACCGGATTCGTCGAGCACGCCGTCCTGGCCGTGGCTCGTATACGGATCGAGCGCGACGTCGGTCAGCACGCCGAGCTCGGGGAAGCGGCGCTTCAGCTCGCGCACCGCGCGCGGGATCAGCCCTTCGGGATTGGTCGCCTCGCGGCCGTCGGGCGTCTTCAACGACGGCTCGATCGCCGGGAAGAGCGACAGGACCGGCACGCCGAGTTCGACGCATTGCTCGGCGACGCCCATCAGCAGATCCACCGACACGCGCTCGACGCCCGGCATCGACGGCACCGGCTGGCGCACGTTCGTGCCTTCGACGACGAACACGGGGTAGATCAGATCGTTCGTGGTGAGGATGTTCTCGCGCATCAGGCGGCGCGAGAAATCGTCGCGGCGCATGCGGCGAGGGCGGTGCAGGGGATGGATGCTCATGGCGGAATGGCTGGGATCTGTGCCCGACGGAACCTTACAGTTCCCTTCGGTAAACTTTTGAGACAATGGTATATGATAGCGATCGAGCAACGCGCACTGCGCAATGCTCCCCGCTTCTCCTCCCTGAGCGGGTGCCTGTCGTTTTTCGATTAGGCTGTTTAACCCGCCGTCAAACGGCGGGTTTTTTTATGGGCCGCACGAATCGAGACATCCGTCAGGTGGGACGTGCGTCACGCAGCACGTCGCGCGATCGTCATTCTGCTACAGCCGCGCGATCTTCGTCGGCGGCCGCGGGCCGCACCCAGCTCTCGATCAGCGCGTGCGCGTCGTCGAGCCCCGTGCGCTTGAGCGCCGAGAAAAGCTGCACCGTCAGCTTGCCTGCGTAACCCGCGTCCCGATACGCGTCGAGCCCCTTTTGCGTCGCACGCAGCGCGTTGATGCTCTCCTGCCGCGTCAATTTGTCGCACTTCGTCAGAAGCGTGTGAATCGGCTTGCCGGTCGGCGCGAACCATTCGATCATCCGGCGATCGAGGTCGGTGAGCGGCCGGCGCGAGTCCATCATCAGGATCATCCCGCGCAACTGCGGGCGCGATTGCAGGTACGTCGACAGCAATTGCTCCCAGTGCGCCTTCGCCGCGCCCGGCACCTCCGCGTAGCCGTAGCCCGGCAGATCGACGAGGTGCGCGACGGGCTCCGCGGCCGGGCCGACCGAGAAATAGTTGATGTGCTGCGTGCGCCCGGGCGTCTTCGACGCGAAAGCGAGCCGCTTCTGATTGCAAAGCACGTTGATCGCCGTCGATTTGCCGGCATTCGAGCGGCCTGCGAACGCGATTTCGGGCTGCGCGGTCGGCGGCAGGTCGCGCAGATGATTGACGGTCGTGAAGAAGCGGGCTTGATGGAGCAAGAAGGCCATGGGACAGGAGGCGACGGGCGGCGTGGGCCGCGCGGTGGAAGGCGGGGAGCCCCGAAGTAGCCCTGATGGGCATCGGGGCTTTCATCGGGGTATTGTACAATACGGCGCATTTGCCGCAGCCGGCGGAAGCTGATGAGCGCGCTTCTACGGTAGACTGGGCGCCGTCGTTTTTTGCAGAACCTCACTACTCCCACAAGACGAAACAAGGTGTGCGAATGAATCGACTGAGCAAGTCTTCGGTGGTGCTTCAGTTCGCAGTAGCAGGGCTCGTTGGTTTCATGGCGGAGGCAAAGGCGGCGGATGCGGCGAAGCCGGATCTCGACCGGGGCAAGGCGATCGCGACGCAGGTGTGCGCGGCGTGCCACGGTGCCGACGGCAACAGCGCGACGGGTTCGTTCCCGAAGCTCGCCGGCCAGCATCCCGATTACCTCGTCAAGCAGTTGCACGATTTCAAGACGCAGCCGGGCGCGAAGGGGCCGGTGCGCGTCAACGCCGTGATGGTCGGATTCGCGAGCGCGTTGAACGATCAGGACGCGCGCAATGTCGCCGCCTATTACGGGTCGCAGTCGGCCAAGCTCGGCGCCGCGCGCGACGCGGCCACAGTGCCCGCCGGGCAGAAGATCTATCGCGGCGGCATCACCGAGAAGGGCGTGCCCGCCTGCGCGAGCTGCCATGGGCCGACGGGACAAGGGATTCCGATCCAGTATCCCCGGTTGTCGGGGCAGTGGGCCGACTACACGGTCGCGCAGCTGACCGCGTTCCAGCAGGGCACGCGCAGCAACGAGGCGATGCATCAGATCGCGCTGCGGCTGACGGACGGCGAGGTCAAGGCCGTCGCCGATTACATCGCCGGCCTGCACTGAGCCGATTTCGGTTCGCGAGCCGAACGAACGAGCCGTCCGCGTGCGCGGCGGCCGCTAGAACAAGAAAAGGGTGGGGCGCCGTCGAAGCACGGCCGCCTTGCCCTTTTTTGCTGTGAGTTGGAGTTTGAATGAGCGTTACCACGTCGGGGTTGCAGTCGAGAGCGGGACAGTCCGCAGTCAAGCGCGCGGTCGAGCTGCTGAGCTCGATGCGTTTTGCGATCGCGCTGCTCGTCGTCCTGTCGATCGCGAGCATCATCGGCACGGTCCTCACGCAGGACGATCCGTACCCTAACTACGTCAACCAGTTCGGCCCGTTCTGGGCGGACATCTTCCGCGCGCTCAGCCTCTACACGGTCTACAGCGCGTGGTGGTTCATGCTGATCCTGATCTTCCTCGTCGCGTCGATCTCGCTGTGCGTGATCCGCAACGCGCCGAAGATGCTCGCCGACGTGAAGAGCTGGAAGGACAAGGTCCGCGAAGGCAGCCTGCGCGCGTTCCACCACAAGGCCGAATTCGCGGTTTCGGGGGATCGCGCGCGCGCGACGCAGACCGTCGCAGCGTTCGTCGCGAAGGCGGGCTACAGGCACGTCGTGCGCGAGTCGGACGGCGCGACGCTCGTCGCCGCGAAGCGCGGCGCGCTGACGAAGTTCGGCTACATCGCCGCGCACCTCGCGATCGTCGTGATCTGCATCGGCGGCCTGCTCGACAGCAACCTGCCGATCAAATTCCAGATGTGGATGTTCGGCAAGAGCCCCGTCAACTCGAGCGCGACGATCAGCGAGATCGGGCCCGAGCACCGGCTGTCCGCGTCGAACCCGACGTTCCGCGGCTACGCATGGGTGCCGGAGGGCCAGTACGTGTCGACCGCGATCCTCAATCAGCCGACCGGCTCGCTGATCCAGGATCTGCCGTTCTCGATCCAGCTCGAGAAATTCATCGTCGACTACTACTCGACCGGCATGCCGAAGCTCTTCGCGAGCGACATCGTCGTCGTCGATCGCGAGACCGGCAAGCGGATTCCCGTGCGCGTCGAGGTCAACAAGCCGTTCACGTACAAGGGCGTGTCGATCTATCAGTCGAGCTTCCAGGACGGCGGCTCGCTGATGGAAATGACCGCGTATCCGATGGCCGGCTCGAGCGCCGCGACGTTCCCGTTCAAGGGCACGATCGGCAATTCGGCGCCGCTGCCGATGGCGGGCGCCGACGGCGAGACCGTCGAGTTCTCCGATTTCCGCGCGATCAACGTCGAGAACGTTACCGACGCGAACGGCAAGACCGACGCGCGCGGCGTCGCGGCGAACCGCTCGATCAAGGAGATCTTCGACGAGCGGCTCGGCTCCGGCGCGAAGACGTCGAAGCCGCTCGAACTGCACAACATCGGGCCGTCGGTCCAGTACAAGGTGCGCGGCAAGGACGGCCAGGCGCGCGAGTTCAACAATTACATGCTGCCCGTCGACATGGGCGGCGATCGCGTGTTCCTCGCCGGCGTGCGCGCGAGCCCGAACGATCCGTTCCGCTATCTGCGGATTCCGGCCGACAGCCGCGACACCGTCGGCGAATGGATGCGGCTGCGCGCGACGCTCGAGGACCCGGCGGCGCGCACCGAGGCGGCGCGGCGCTTCGCGCAGCATTCGCTGAGCGCCGGCGATACCGCGTTGCGCGACCGGCTCGAAGACAGCGCGCAGCGCGTCCTGACCCTTTTCGCCGGCGCGGACGGCGGCATCGGCCGCGGCGCCGACGGCAATCCGGTGGGCGGCTTCCAGGCGGTCGCGACCTTCATCGACCGTTCGGTGCCGAAAGACGAGAAGGAGAAGGCCGCCGCGCTGCTGTTGCGGATGCTCGAGGGCTCGATGTGGGAAGTGTGGCAAATCGCGCGCGAGCGCGCGAGCGAGCCGCCCGTTCAGCAGACGCAGGACACGGTGCGCTTCGTGCAGAACGCGATCAACGCGCTGTCGGACAGTTTCCTGTACGGCGCGCCCGTCTATCTGCAGCTCGATTCGTTCAAGCAGGTGCAGGCGTCGGTGTTCCAGCTGACGCGCGCGCCGGGCAAGAATCTGGTGTATCTTGGCAGCCTGCTGCTCGTCGCCGGCATCTTCGCGATGTTCTACGTGCGCGAGCGACGCCTCTGGTTCTGGCTCAAGGATACGGGCGCGGGCGTCAGCGTGCTGATGGCGATGTCCACCGCGCGCAAGACATTCGACTTCGAAAAGGAATTCGTGCAGACGCGCGACGCGGCCGGCGCCGCGCTCGGCGCGCCGCCTGCCTCCCGCGCGCCCGACAGCGCCGGTTCCAAGGACTCGACTCGGTAACATCATGGATCTGACCCAAGTTTCGCCATCCCGCGCGCCGCGCGCTTCCGACGCGGCCGGGCGGGCGCTCTTCGACGATCGGCCGTTCCTGCGCCGCCTGTCGCTCGTCGACTGGCTGTTCGCACTGGCGCTCGTGGCGGGCGCGGGCTTCGCGCTCGCGCAGTACCACGCGCACATGGATTACTACGACAAGGCCGTGCTGATCTGCACCGTGCCCGCGCTCGTCGCGCTCGGCTGGCGCTGGAAGCCCGCGCGGCTTCTGATGGCCGCGATCGCCGCGCTGTCGCTGCTGTCGTTGCAGATCTATCACGGCGATCTCGCGCGCGCCGATTCGGCATTCCTGCTCAAGTACTTCCTGTCGAGCCAGTCGGCGATCCTCTGGATGAGCGCGCTCTTCGTGCTCGCGACCCTCTTCTACTGGATCGGCATGCTGTCGCGCTCCGAATCGGGCGGCGCGATCGGCCAGAAGCTCACGTGGGTCGCCGTGCTGATGGGCTTCACGGGCTTGATGGTGCGCTGGTACGAGTCGTATCTGATCGGCTCGGACGTCGGCCACATTCCGGTGTCGAACCTGTACGAAGTCTTCGTGCTGTTCAGCCTCATCACCGCGCTCCTCTATCTGTACTACGAAGGGCACTACGGCACGCGCGCGTTGGGCGCGTTCGTGCTGCTCGTGATCAGCGCGGCCGTCGGCTTCCTGATGTGGTACTCGATCGCGCGCGACGCGCAGCAGATTCAGCCGCTCGTTCCCGCGCTGCAGAGCTGGTGGATGAAGATTCACGTGCCCGCGAACTTCATCGGCTACGGCAGCTTCGCGCTGTCCGCGATGGTCGCGGTCGCGTATCTGGTGAAGGAGCGCGGCGTGCTCGCCGATCGGCTGCCGGCGCTCGAGGTGCTCGACGACGTGATGTACAAGTCGATCGCGGTGGGCTTCGCGTTCTTCACGATCGCGACGATTCTCGGCGCGCTGTGGGCGGCCGAGGCTTGGGGCGGCTACTGGAGCTGGGACCCGAAGGAAACCTGGGCGCTCATCGTGTGGCTGAATTACGCAGCGTGGCTGCACATGCGTCTGATGAAAGGGCTGCGCGGCACGGTCGCCGCGTGGTGGGCGCTGACGGGCCTGCTCGTCACGACGTTCGCGTTCCTCGGCGTCAACATGTTCCTGTCCGGCCTGCACAGTTACGGCAAGCTGTAAGATCCGCGCCGCTCGAACGACTAATAACCGCCGACGCACTGCGTGCTCGGCGGTTTTTTCTTGTACCGTCCGTTTAGCGCTAAGCTGTCGAAACGGTCGGTGCGGAACTGGGTCCAAGGTTTGTCGGGGCGCGCGCTCCGACTGGCAGAACGGAGCATCGACATGTTGATCAAGAAGACGCTGCGCGCCATGCTTGCGGGCGACGACATCCCGCGCAGCGAAATCACGCCGCAAGCGGTGTTCGAGAACCGCCGGCGCATCCTGCAGGCGGCGGGCGCCGCCGCGGCGGGCGGGCTGGTCGGCGCGCACCGGCTCGCGCTCGCCGCGTACACGTCCCCGGAGCCGAAGGCGCGCAAGCTCGCCGCGCCGACCAATCCGAAGTTCGTCGTCCCGGAGAAGGTGACGTCGTTCAAGGACATCACGACCTACAACAACTTCTACGAATTCGGCACCGACAAGGGCGATCCGTCGCGCTACGCCGGCACGCTGCGGCCGCGTCCGTGGCGCGTGTCGGTCGAGGGCGAGATCAGGAATCCGAAGGTGTACGACATCGACGAGCTGCTGAAGCTCGCGCCGCTCGAAGAGCGCGTGTACCGGCTGCGCTGCGTCGAAGGCTGGTCGATGGTGATTCCGTGGATCGGCTTTCCGCTCGCCGAGCTCGTCAAGCGCGTCGAGCCGACCGGCAACGCGAAATACGTGCAGTTCGTCACGCTCGCGGACCCGTCGCAGATGCCGGGGCTGTCCGCGCCGATCCTCGACTGGCCGTATTCGGAAGGACTGCGGATGGACGAGGCGATGAACCCGCTGACGCTGCTCACGATGGGCGTCTACGGCCAGGTGCTGCCGAATCAGAACGGCGCGCCCGTGCGGGTGATCGTGCCGTGGAAATACGGCTTCAAGAGCGCGAAGTCGATCGTGAAGATCCGTTTCGTCGACCGGCAGCCGCCGACGAGCTGGAACACGTACGCGCCGAACGAATACGGCTTCTATTCGAACGTCAATCCGAATGTCGACCACCCGCGCTGGAGCCAGGCGAGCGAGCGGCGCATCGGCGAGGACGGCTTCTTCACGCCGAAGCGCAAGACGCTGATGTTCAACGGCTACGGCGATTGGGTCGCGTCGATGTATCGCGGCATGGATCTGAAGAAATATTTCTGAGTACGGCGAATGGAGAACGACATGCAACCCACGACATTCGCCGGGACGACCGCGAACGCCGGCGCGCCGGGGCGCGCGCCGCGCCGTGACGCCGGCCGCGCGGGCGGCGCGCCGCGCTGGCTTGCGCCCGTGAAGATCGCCGTATTCGTCGCATCGCTGTACCCGCTCGCGCGCATCGTGTTCTTCGGGATGACCGACCGGCTCGGCGCGAATCCGATCGAATTCATCACGCGCTCGACGGGGCTCTGGACGCTCGTGTTCCTGTGCATCACGCTCGCCGTCACGCCGCTGCGGCGTCTGACGGGCGTCAACGCGCTGCTGCGGCTGCGGCGCATGCTCGGGCTTTACGCGTTCTTCTACGCAGTGCTGCACTTTACGACCTACGTTTGGTTCGACAAGTGGTTCGACGTGATGGACATCGCGAAGGACGTCGTCAAGCGCCCGTTCGTCACGGTCGGCTTCGCCGCGTTCATGCTGCTGATTCCGCTTGCCGCGACATCTCCGCGCGCGATCGCGAGGCGGCTCGGCCGGCACTGGCAGACGCTGCACAAGGCGATTTACGCGATCGCCGCGTTCGGCATCCTGCATTTCTGGTGGATGAAGGCGGGCAAGCACGATCTCGTGCTGCCGAAGCTGTACGGCGCGATCGTGCTCGTGCTGCTCGGCTGGCGCGTGGCCGTGTGGGCGCGGCAGCGGTGGCGTGGGGCCCGGGTGGGCGGGCGCGTGTCGTAAGCGAGACTTGCTCGGCGCGCGGGATTCGCGATTCGCGCGAGCGCCGTGGGCGGGATCGCGCGGCGCGCAAAAAGAAAGGCGATGTCCGGTTGGACATCGCCTTTTCCGATCGGGCCCGACAGGCCGCGGGCTTGGCGATTCAGCGAAGCGCCGAAGCTACGATTGGCCGAAGTGCCGAAGTGCCGAAGTGCCGAAGTGCCGAAGTGCCGAAGTGCCGAAGTGCCGAAGTGCCGAAGCGCCGAAGTGTCGAAGTGTCGAAGTGCCGCGCGAGCGAGCCGGTTCTCGATTACTGGCCGTCGGGCAAGACCGCCTCGCGCTCGAACAGGCTTTCGATCGTTTCGCGCGGACGCACCAGATAGGCGTTCACGCCGTCGACGATCACTTCGGCCGCGCGCGGCCGCGTGTTGTAGTTCGAGCTCATCGTGAAGCCGTACGCGCCCGCCGAGCGGATCGCGAGCAGATCGCCCGGCGCGATCGCGAGCGAGCGCTCGCGCCCGAGCCAGTCGCCGCTTTCGCAGACGGGGCCGACGATGTCGTACACCGCCGCCGCTACGTCCGTGCGCGGCTTCACCGGCTCGATCGCGTGAAACGCCTCGTACATCGCCGGACGCGCGAGATCGTTCATCGCCGCGTCGACGATCGCGAAGTTCTTCTCTTCGCCTTGCTTCAGGAATTCGACACGCGTGAGCAGAATGCCGGCGTTGCCGGTCAGCGAGCGGCCCGGCTCGAACCAGATTTCGCGATGGCCGTGGCCGCGCGCGTCGATGCGCTCGAGCACCGCGCGCACGTAAGCGCCGATGTCGGGCGGCGTTTCGGCGTCGTACGTGATGCCGAGCCCGCCGCCGACGTCGACGTGACGGATCTTCACGCCGTCCGCCTCGATCTGCTCCACGAGGTCGAGCAGCTTGTCGATCGCGTCGAGGTACGGGCTCAGTTCGGTGATCTGCGAGCCGATGTGGCAATCGATGCCGACGACGTCGAGGTTCGGCAGCGCGGCCGCCGCGCGGTACGTCGCGCGCGCGTCGTCGAACGCGATGCCGAACTTGTTCGCCTTGAGCCCTGTCGAGATGTACGGATGCGTCTTCGGATCGACGTCCGGATTCACGCGCAGCGACACGGGCGCGCGCTTGCCGAGCGACGCCGCGACCGCGTTCAGCCGGTCGAGCTCCGGAATCGATTCGACGTTGAAGCACTTGACGCCCGCTTCGAGCGCAGCGCGCATCTCGTCCGCGCTCTTGCCGACGCCCGAGAACACGACATCCTGTGCGCGGCCGCCTGCGGCGAGCACGCGGGCGAGTTCGCCGCCCGACACGATGTCGAAGCCCGCGCCGAGCCGCGCGAACACGTTCAGCACGCCGAGATTGCTGTTCGCCTTCACGGCGACGTGAATCGACGCGCGGCGGCCCGCGCAGGCTTTCGCGTAAGCCTCGTAGGCGGCCGTCAGCGCGGCGCGCGAATAGACGAAGAGCGGGGTGCCGAAACGCTCGGCGAGGTCGGCGGCGCGGACGCGCTCGGCGTGGAGCGCGCCGTCGACATAGTCAAATGCAGCTTGAGTCATTTAGGATCGATCATTGGACGGAAGAAGCGCTCGGCGCGGGGGCCGCCTTCGGTGCGCGCTGCGTCGACAGGCCGGGCGACAGCGTGAGCGGCGCATCGGCGGCGCCGGATGCGCCGTTCTCGCGCGCCGAAGCCGTTTCCGCATCGGGCGTCACGTCCGACGGCGGCTGCGTCTGTTCAGTCGGCTTGGGCGGCAGCGGCGGCACGACCGGCATGTAGAGCGGGCCGCGCTGGCCGCAGCCCGCGAGCGCCAAAGCCGCTACAATCGCGCTCATCTGGAAAACGATACGCATGACCGTCCCTAAACAATTGAATCGATAGAGTTTAGCATGTCCGATACCGATTACCTGACCCTGGCCGAGGCCGTGCTGGCGGCCGTCGAGCGGTCGGTCGACGAAGCCAACGAAGGCGACGCCGACATCGATCTCGAGCGCAACGGCAGCGTGCTCACGCTCACGTTCGAGAACGGCTCGAAGATCATCGTGAACCTGCAGCCGCCGATGCAGGAAGTCTGGATCGCCGCGAAGGCGGGCGGTTTCCATTACCGGTTTGTCGACGGCGCGTGGCGCGATACGCGCAGCGGCCAGGAGTTATTCGCGGCGCTGACGGGCTACGCGACCCAGCAGGCCGGGATGCCGGTCACGTTCAGCGCGTGACGCGCGCGTCGGCGGGAGGGCGAAGGCGGCGCATCGAGCGCGAGCGCGGCCGAGCCGAGCCCATTTGGCAAGAAAAAAGCGGCCCGAAGGCCGCTTTTTCCTTTGGGGCGAACGGCGCTCAGTTGCCGCCGCGGAACAGGTTCATGATGTCCTGCTTCTCCTGCTCGTCGACGTGCCCGGGCACGACGCTGGCGGAATCGGGCGGCGCGGCCGGCATGTTCACGCCGACCGTCGAGACGAAGCCGTGGCCCGGCGTGAACTGACTGAAATACAGCTCGCCGCCGAGCGTCGCGACGCCGTCGGGCATCGGCATCTTGTATTCCGGCACGTTCTTCAGCGCGGGGCCCATGTAGTCGATCCACACGGGCAGCGCGAGGCCGCCGCCGGTTTCGCGATCGCCGAGGCTGCGCGGGCTGTCGTAGCCCATCCACGCGATCGCCGCGAGCGTGTGCTGATAGCCGCCGAACCACGCGTCGCGCGAATCGTTCGTCGTGCCTGTCTTGCCCGCGAGATCGGTGCGCTTCAGCACGTTCGAGCGCGCGCCCGTGCCGCGCTGCGCGACGCTCTGCAACAGGCTGTTCATCACGTACGCGTTGCGCGGGTCGATCGCGCGCGGCGCATTCTGCTCGGCGACGAGCGGCTGCGCGCGCGCGACCATGTTGCCGCTCGGATCGGTCACTTCGGCGATCAGATACGGATTGATCCGGAAGCCGCCGTTCGCGAACACCGAGAACGCGCCCGCCATCTGCAACGGCGTGACGAGGCCCGCGCCGAGCGCCATCGGCAGATAGGCCGGGTGGCGATCCGCGTCGAAGCCGAAGTGCGTGATGTATTGCTGCGCGTACTTGGGGCCGATGTGGTTCAGGATGCGGATCGACACCAGGTTGCGCGAGCGCTGCAGCGCGACGCGCATCGACATCGGGCCGTCGAAGCCGCCGCCGTAGTTTTTCGGTTCCCACGGCTGGCCGCCCGTTTCGGCGGCACTGAAGTAGAGCGGGCCGTCGTTGATGATCGTTGCGGGGCCGAGCCCCTTGTCGAGCGACGCCGAATAGATGAACGGCTTGAACGACGAGCCCGGCTGCCGCCAGGCCTGCGTCACGTGGTTGAACTTGTTCTTGTTGAAGTCGAAGCCGCCGATCAGCGAGCGGATCGCGCCGTCCTGCGGGACGATCGAAATGAACGCGCCTTCGACCTGCGGCAACTGGCCGATCGCCCACGAGCCGTCGTCGTTCTTGAACACGCGCACGATCGCGCCGGGGCGGATTCGCTTGTTCGGCTGCGCGTTCGCGGACAGCGAGCTCGCGGCGAAGCGGAGGTCGTCGCCGCTCACCGTCGCGTCGCTGCCGTTCGAGAACACGACGCGAATCTGTCGAGGGCTCGCTTCGGTGACGACGGCCGCGATCAGCTCGCCGTTGTCCGGATGGTCGACGAGCGCGTCGTCGATCGCCTGCTCGCGGTCGTCCGCGTTCGCGGGCAGCTCGATGAAGCCCTCCGGCCCGCGATAACCGTGACGACGGTCGTACGTCATCAGGCCCTTGCGCAGCGCGCGGTACGCGAGGGTCTGGTCTGCGGAATCGATCGTCGTGACGACGTTCAGCCCGCGCGTGTATGCCTCGTCCTTGTACTGCGCGTACATCATCTGCCGCACCATTTCCGCGACGTATTCCGCGTGCACGCTGTATTCGCGGCTCGCGCTCTTGATGACGAGCGGCTCGGCGATCGCCTCGTCGTACTGCTCGCGTGTGATGAAGTTCAGCTCGAGCATCCGTTGCAGGATGTATTGCTGCCGGACCTTCGCGCGCTTCGGATTCGCAACCGGGTTGTACGCGGACGGCGCCTTCGGCAGGCCCGCGAGCATCGCGGCCTCGGCGAGCGTCACGTCCTTCAGGTCCTTGTTGAAGTACGCGTGCGCGGCGGCCGCGAAGCCGTATGCGCGCTGCCCCAGATAGATCTGATTCATGTAGACCTCGAGAATCTGATCTTTCGTGAGCGCGCGCTCGATCCGGTAGGCGAGCAGCATCTCGTAGATCTTGCGCGTGTACGTCTTCTCGCTCGACAGGAAGAAATTGCGCGCGACCTGCATCGTGATCGTGCTTGCGCCCTGGGTCGCGTGGCCGTTCGTCAGTGCGACGATGCCGGCGCGGATGATGCCTGTCAGGTCTACGCCGCCGTGTTCGTAGAAGCGTGCGTCCTCGATCGCGAGCACCGCTTTCTTGAGCGAATCGGGCACGTCCTGCAGGCGGACGATGTCGCGGCGCTCCTCGCCGAATTCTCCGATGAGCACGTGATCGGCCGTGTAGATGCGCAGCGGCACCTTCGGGCGGTAGTCGGTCAGCGCGTCGAGCGACGGCATGTTCGGCGACGCGACGACGAGCGCGTAGCCGAGCACGAGCCCGGCGCAGACTGCGAGCGCCACGCACACGCCTGCGACGCCGAGCACGAGCGTCAGCCACAGTGGGCGGCGGCGCGGTTCGGGCGGGGGAGGCGGGGACGTAGGATTCGTAGATTGCATAGGCATACCAGAAAAACAGTCCCGCGATTATAGCCGCCCGGTTTTACCGGACTCCGGAAGGGTTCCGGATGGGAACCGGCGCGCCGCGGCCGGGCGGCGTGCCGACGATTCATCGTAGCGCGCTTGCGGCCCGACGGCGCACGCGTTGGCCGTTCGGCAGACTCCCGGCGCGCCGGCCGGCTTCGCAAAATGGCTCCGTAACGTGCCTCGACGGGAGGCGCGCTCATGGAGGACTGGGATGCAACAACGTTCGTGGTGGTCGATCGGCCGGCGCTTCGCGGCGGGGATCGACGTGAACCGGCGCGCGGTGCGGATCGCGGTGTTGAGCCGGCGCGCTCGCGGCGGCACGGTGCGGCTCGAGGCGCTCGACGCGGAGCCGTTGCCGGCCGGCGTGTTCGACGAGTCGGCCGACGCCGATTGGACGGCCGTCGCCGCCGCGATGACCGCGGCGTTCGACCGGGCGCCGCAGGTGCGGCGGGCGGGCGTCGCGCAGCGAACGATCGCGGGCGTGATGGCGCTGCCGGACGGCGCATTCTCGACCGCGACGCTCGCGTGGCCGCGCGAAGAAGCCGGGGCGGCCGTCGAGCCTGCCGTGCGTGCGGCGGCCGAGCGGCTCACCGGGCTCGCGCGCGACGCGCTCGCGGTCGACTGGTGCGTCAACGACGCCGCCGCGACGCGCGAGGTGGCGTTCGCGACCGCGGCGCACGTGCATCTCGACGTGCGGATCGAGGCGGCCGCGTCGGCCGGCATCGAACTCGTCGCGATCGACGGCGAGCCGCTCGCCGCATTGCGGGCGATGCGCCATGTTGCCGCGCGCGAGATCGACGAAGGCGAGCCGTATCTCGGTGTCTGGATCGGTGAGAGCGGTGTGCATGGCTGGCTCGTGTCGGCTGGCGCGGTCACCGCGCAGATTCGCTATCCCGCGCCCGAGCACGCGGATCTCGCGGATGCGCTGCGCGAGCTTGCCCGGGCCGGTGCTCCGCGCTGCGCATTCGTCGCCGGCGATCCGGAATGGCTCGGCGGCGCGCGGATCTCGCTTGCCGACGTCGGCGATCTGCTCGGCTGCATCGTGTTGCCGTTCGAATGCGCGGCCTGCGGGCCGCTCGGCGCGGTCGACGACGGGTTTGCACGCTCGCCGGGTTTCGCCGTGGCGTTCGGGCTTGCGTTGCGCGGGGTGTTCGAATGACGCCGAGCACCGCGAGCGGCGCGGTGCCGCGTGATCCGAGGATGCGGCGCGCGTGGCTGGGCGGCTTCAATCTGCTGCCGTACCGGGCGCGCGATGTCCGCCGGGCGCGGCGGCGCGTGCTCGGCGAATTGACGGCTGCGGCATGCGCGGGGCTCGCGGGCGCCGCGCTTTGGCGCGTCGGCCGCACGTTCGAGCGCGCGCGTTTCGATGCGCAGCGTGCGCTGATGGAGCGTCGGCTCGCCGCTTGGGCGCCGCAACTGAAAGAAGCGGAGCAGGCGGCGCGCTTGCGCGACGCCGAGCGCGAACGCGCGGCGCTGGCTGCCGAGCGGGCCGGGCCGCGCGCGCGCACGGTCGAGCTGTTCGATGCGCTTCGGCAACTGCGTTACGACGGCGTGCGGCTGCGCTCGATCCGCTGCGACGGGCGCGGTGCGTTGCTCGAAGCGAGCGCGCTCGATCCCGCATCGGCCGAACGATGGCTGACGGAGCTCGACGCAGCACGGCGCGGCTGGACGATGGAGGTCGCGGGGCTGCAGGCAGTGAGAACTGCGTGGGGGCGCGATGCGGACGGTGGCCGGTCGCTCTCTTTCTCGGTGCGAATTCGCTGGCCCGGCGTGACGCATGGCCGTGTCGCGAGCGTTGCGGCACGTCTACGGGCGGCGGCACGGGAGGGCGCGTGAGCATGTCGGCTGAACGATCGGCGGCGTGGCTCGCCTGGCGGCGATTGGCCGATTCGCACGTGCTGTCGGGTTTCGCGTGGCGCGCTTCGGCGGGCGCGGCGCTCGCCTGCGGCGTGTTGGCGTGGGGTGTTTACGTCGGCCGAGACGCGGACTGGGGCGGCGTGGAACGAAGCCGGACGGCGCTTGAAGCGGTCGCGTCGCGTGAAGCCCGCGCGCGGCGGCTCCTGGCCGAGCCGTCCGCGCGACCTGCGTCGCCGGCGCGCGCCGGCCGCCTGCCGGGCGAACGGCAGACGCCTGCGGATTTCGCGTTGCGGCTCGCCGGCCATGCGGACGCGAGCGGGCTGCGGGTGCGCAAGCTCGAACGGCTCGAAGGCGCGCGCGCGGGCGAGGGCGAGGGGCGTGACGACAGCGGCGTCTACGCATTTGCGATCAGCGCGGAAGGCGACTTCGGCGCGCTGTGCCGCTTTCTGTCGGGGCTCGCTGCGCTGCCCGCGCTCGCGGTGCCGGTCGCGTCGAGCGTCAAGCGCGACGGCGGCGCCACGATGCTGGACGCAACGCTCGACGTGTGGCCGGCATTGCCGGGCGGTGGCGACGAGCGGCCTGCCGATGCGCGCGAGGCGCCGCTCGCTGATCCTTTTGCCGCGATGCCGATGCTGGCGGCCGAAGACGCAGCCGACGCCGCGCGGCTCGTCGGCGTGATGCGCGATCGGCGCAGCGGGCTTGCGCTATTCGAGCGCGGCGATGCCGCGTGGTCCGTCGCGCCAGGGCAGTTGATCGGCGGCGGGCGTCTCGCCCGGCTTCGCGCCGACGGCGTCACGCTTGCGACGCACGGCGGCGGGCGTCGCGAGATGACGGTAGGCGGAGCGACGGGATGATGCGCGGATTCGCTCTACTTTTGGTGGGGTGTGCGATCGGAGCGGCGGATGCGGCCGCCGCGTCGTTGCCGCCTCTGCCCGCAGGCGGGCCTGTCGGGTGGTCGGCGAGCATGCCGGGTGGTGCTGCCGGCCGTGCGCCGTTGCCGGAGGTTGCCGTGTCGACATGGCGAAACGACTTCGCGAGCACGTCCGCGGCGGCATCGCTGCCGGACATGGGCGGCGAGGGCGAGCCAACGGGCGAATTCGCCGACGATGCGCCGCGGGCCGGCACGTCCGCAGCCGGAGCGGAGGCGCCGGCTGATTCGGCCGCGGCCGGCGTCGCATCGGCAAGCGGACGGGCGCCGGGTTCTGCACGAGCGGCGGACGCCGCGCTGGAAGGGCCGCCCATCCCGCTCTCGCCCGAGCAGCGAATGAGCGACGAGCGCCGTTCGCCGTCGCCGCCGCCGCCGCCGCCGAGCGCCGATGCCGCGACGGTTCCTCACGATGTCGCTGCCGAATCAGACGACGATCGCCCGATTTCCCTCAATCTGCAACAGGCGAGCCTCGCCGCGGTCTTCGACGCGTTCGCGCGATTCACGGGCCTCAATATAGTCGTCAGCGAGCGCGTGCGCGGAACAGTGTCGTTGCGTTTGAACGATGTGCGCTGGCGCAGCGCGTTCGACGCGCTCCTGGATGCGCACGGTCTCGCGATGGCGCGGCGCGGCAGCGTGATATGGATTGCGCCTGTCGCGGAGCTCGCCGAGCGTGAGCGCCTGCGTTTCGATGCGCACGCGCGCGCCGCGGAGCTGGAGCCGCTTTCGAGCCGCAGCTTCGTGCTCCGTTATGCGCGAGCGGCCGATGTGCAGCGCCTGCTTGCCGGCTCGGCCGGGCAGCGGATTTTGTCGAAGCGCGGCTCGGTGCTGGCCGATCCTCGGACGAATCTGCTGTTCGTCACCGATATGTCCGGGCGTCTCGCGCAAATCGCCGATCTGATCGGCCAGCTCGATACGCCGTCGCGACAGGTGTTGATCGAAGCGCGGATCGTCGAGGGCGACCGCGGGTTCTCGCGCAATCTCGGCGCGCGCCTCGCGCTGCGTGCGCCCGACGCGGGCGACCGCGCGACGGGTGTCGTCGCCGGCCGAGGCGGCACGTTGGCCGACCTCACGGCAAGGCCGATCGGCGGATTCGACGCCGCCACTGCCGGCCTCACGCTGTTCGCCGCGCGCGCGAGCCGCCTGCTCGATGTCGAGCTGAGCGCGCTCGAGTCGCAGGGGCGGGGACAGATCGTGTCGAGCCCGCGCGTCGTGACGGCGGACCGGACCAAGGCCGTCGTCGAGCAGGGCGCCGAGCTGCCGTACCAGGCGAAGGTCGGCAACGGCGTGTCGGGCGTTCAGTTCCGGCGTGCGACGCTCAAGCTCGAAGTCGAGCCGCAGATCACGCCCGACGGGCGTGTGATTCTCGATCTTGACGTGGCGAAGGACAGCATCGGCGAGGAGACCGCATCCGGCCCCGCGATTCATACGAAGCACGTGCAGACGCGTGTCGAGGTCGAAAACGGCGGAACCGTGTCGATCGGGGGGATTTTCGAGAGCGACGACCGCGACGATGTGACTCGGGTGCCGCTCTTGGGCAAAATACCGGTGTTGGGCGCGCTTTTCAGGCACCGAGCACAGCGCGCGCAGCGCAGCGAACTCGTCGTCTACATTACGCCGACCGTCGTGATCGGGCCCTGAACCCCATGGGAGCCAGGCTCGACAAGGCAGGCGCTTTGCCAGTAAGCTGCGCGACACACTCATTGAAGCAGAGGACGCCGTTGCAAGCGCGGGACCCACACGTGAACGTAATTTTCGTCGGGCTCATGGGGGCGGGTAAAACCACCGTGGGCCGGGCGGTCGCGCGCCGGCTCGACAGGCCATTCTTTGATTCGGATCACGAGATCGAGGCGCGCACGGGTGCGCGCATACCGGTCATCTTCGAGCTCGAAGGCGAGACGGGCTTTCGCGAGCGCGAGGCGCAGATGATCGCCGAGCTCACGCAGCGCGAGAACATTGTGCTCGCGACGGGCGGTGGCGCGATCCTGCGTGCCGAGAACCGCAAGCTGCTTCGCGAGCGCGGCCTCGTCGTCTATCTGCGCGCGAATCCGCACGACCTCTGGCTGCGCACGCGCAAGGACAAGAACCGCCCGCTGTTGCAAACCGACGATCCGAAAGCCAAGCTCGAAGCGCTGTACGAGGCGCGCGATCCGCTCTATCGCGAATGCGCGCACTTCGTCATCGAAACCGGCCGTCCATCCGTCAACGGGCTCGTCAACATGGTGCTGATGCAGCTCGAGATGGCGGGCATCGTCGCCAAGCCAATACAAGCATGATTACCGTCAACGTCGACCTGGGCGAGCGCGCCTATCCGATTCACATCGGCGCCGATCTGATCGGCCGCACCGAACTCTTCGCGCCGCATATCGCCGGCGCGTCGGTCACGATCGTCACGAACGCGACCGTCGATCCGCTCTATGGCGACAAGTTGCGCGCGGCGCTCGCGCCGCTCGGCAAGCGCGTGTCGACCGTCGTGCTGCCCGACGGCGAGGCGTACAAGAACTGGGAAACCCTCAATCTGATCTTCGACGGCCTGCTCGAGCAGCACGCGGACCGCAAGACGACGCTGATCGCGTTGGGCGGCGGCGTGATCGGCGACATGACGGGCTTCGCGGCCGCGTGTTACATGCGTGGCGTGCCGTTCATCCAGGTGCCGACGACGCTCCTGTCGCAGGTCGATTCGTCGGTCGGCGGCAAGACGGGCATCAATCACCCGCTCGGCAAGAACATGATCGGCGCGTTCTATCAGCCGCAGGCGGTGATCGCCGACATCGGCGCGCTGTCGACGCTGCCCGATCGCGAGCTCGCGGCGGGCGTGGCCGAGATCATCAAGACAGGCGCGATCGCCGACGCGGAATTCTTCGATTGGATCGAAGCGAACGTCGATGCGCTCAATCGGCGCGATCCGGATGCGCTCGCGCACGCGGTCAAGCGCTCGTGCGAGATCAAGGCGAGCGTCGTCGCCGCGGACGAGCGCGAGGGCGGCTTGCGCGCGATCCTCAATTTCGGCCACACGTTCGGGCACGCGATCGAGGCGGGGCTCGGCTACGGCGAGTGGCTGCACGGCGAGGCGGTCGGCTGCGGGATGGTGATGGCGGCCGATCTGTCGGTGCGCACCGGCCATCTCGACGAAGCGTCGCGCGCGCGGCTGCGCAAGGTCGTCGAGGCCGCGCACCTGCCCACGCGCGCGCCCGATCTCGGCGACGCGCGCTACGTCGAGCTGATGCGCGTCGACAAGAAGGCGGAGGCGGGCGCGATCAAGTTCATCCTGCTCTCGCGCTTTGGCGAGACGATCATTACCCAGGCGTCGGACGACGCCGTATTCGCGACACTGGCGGCCGCTACCCAGTAACGCGAAGCGGGCCGATCCGGCGCATTTGACGTGGAGGACACGACACGGTGAGCGAAATACCCGGCGGCATCCCGCGCGACACCCGCGACGCGCCGCCCTCGCAAGCGGGCGGCGAGCAGGCGATTCCCGTCGCCGCGCCGACCACCGCCGCGCTCGAAGCGCATCTCGCGCCGTATGCGGCGCACGCGTCGCAGTCGCGCGGCCGGCGCCATCCCGAACCGCCGCCCGCCGCGCGCACCGAGTTCCAGCGCGATCGCGACCGCATCGTGCACTCCACCGCGTTCAGGCGCCTCGAATACAAGACGCAAGTGTTCGTGAACCACGAAGGCGACTTGTTCCGCACGCGTCTCACGCATAGTCTCGAAGTCGCGCAGATCGCTCGTTCCGTCGCGCGCAACCTGCGCCTGAATGAAGACCTCGTCGAAGCGATCTCGCTCGCGCACGATCTCGGCCACACGCCGTTCGGCCATGCGGGGCAGGACGCGCTCAACGCGTGCATGCGCGACTACGGCGGCTTCGAGCACAACTTGCAGAGCCTTGCCGTCGTCGACGAGCTCGAAGAGCATTACGGCGCGTTCAACGGCCTGAATCTGTGCTTCGAGACGCGCGAAGGGATTCTCAAGCATTGCTCGCGCGAGAACGCGCGCAGGCTCGGCGAACTCGGCGAGCGATTTCTGCAGGGCCGGCAGCCGTCGCTCGAGGCGCAACTCGCGAACATCGCGGACGAAATCGCTTACAACAATCACGACGTCGACGACGGCCTGCGCTCGGGCCTCATCACGATCGAGCAGCTCGCCGAAGTCGAGCTGTGGCAGGGCCATTACGAAGCCGCGCTCGCCGAGTATCCGCATCTCGAAGGCCGCCGTCTCGTGCACGAGACGGTGCGCCGGATCATCAACACGCTGATCGTCGATCTGATCGACGCGACCACGCGCAATCTCGCGCGGCACGCGCCGTCGTCGCTCGACGACGTGCGCGCGGCGCCGCCCCTCGTCGCGCACGGCGAGCGGATCGCCGCGCAGGCGGCGGCGCTCAAGCGCTTCCTGTTCAAGAACCTGTACCGCCACTATCGCGTGATGCGGATGGCGAGCAAGGCGCAGCGGGTCGTCACCGGCCTCTTCAACGCGTTCACGAGCGACCCGCGCCTGCTGCCGCCCGATTACCAAGCGGCCGACGCCGCGCAGCAACCGCGCCTCGTCGCGCATTACATCGCCGGCATGACCGATCGTTTCGCCCTGAAAGAGTATCAACGCTTGTTTGTCATAGACGAAAACTAGACTGTCCGGCTTGCCGGGTCCGGCGCGGGCGCAGCGGTGGTGCGGCGCGCGTTGTCCGGACTGAGGAGAAAAGGAGAGAGGTCCATGAAATACAAGACGCTGGTTCGTTCGCTCGCGTGCGGGGGCGTGCTTTGGTTCGGCGCGCAGCAGGCGGCGTGCGCCGCCACCGAAATCCAGTTCTGGCATGCGATGGAGGCGGCGCTCGGCGAGCGCGTGAACGAGATCGCCTCGCAGTTCAACGCGTCGCAAAGCGATTACAAGATCGTGCCGGTCTTCAAGGGAACCTACGACCAGGCGCTCGCGGCTGGCATCGCCGCGTACCGCAGCGGCAACGCGCCGGCGATCCTGCAGGTGTACGAAGTGGGCACGGCGACGATGATGCAGGCGAAGAAGGCGGTGCTGCCCGTGTCCGACGTGTTCCGTCAGGCGGGCGTGCCGCTCGACGAGAAGGCGTTCGTGCCGACGATCGCGAGCTACTACAGCGACGCGAAGACGGGGCGCCTCGTGTCGATGCCGTTCAACAGCTCGACGCCCGTGCTGTACTACAACAAGGACGCATTCAAGAAGGCGGGCCTCGATCCGAACCAGCCGCCGAAGACGTGGGCCGACGTGAAGGCCGACGCGGAAAAGCTGAAGAAGGCGGGCTACGCGTGCGGCTACACGACGGGCTGGCAAGGCTGGATTCAGCTCGAGAATTACAGCGCGTGGCACGGCCTGCCGTTCGCGACGCGCAACAACGGCTTCGACGGCGCCGACGCGACGCTCGATTTCAACAAGCCGCAGCAGATCGCGCACATCCAGTTCCTGCAGGACATGGCGAAGGACGGCACGTTCACGTACGTCGGCCGCAAGGACGAGGCGACCGCGAAGTTCTACAGCGGCGACTGCGCGATCATGACGACCTCGTCCGGCGCGCTGGCGACAGTCCACAAGTACGCGAAGTTCGACTTCGGCACCGGGATGATGCCGTACGACGCGAACGTGAAGGGCGCGCCGCAGAACGCGATCATCGGCGGCGCGAGCCTGTGGGTGCTCGCGGGCAAGGACCCGGGCACGTACAAGGGCGTCGCGAAGTTCCTCGCGTATCTGAGCTCGCCCGCCGTCGCCGCGAAGTGGCACGAGGACACGGGCTATCTGCCCGTGACCACGGCCGCGTACGATCTCGCGCGCGAGCAGGGCTTCTACGCGAAGCATCCGGGCGCGGACACGGCCATCAAGCAGATGATGAACAAGCCGCCGCTGCCGTACACGAAGGGGTTGCGGCTCGGCAACATGCCGCAGATCCGCACGATCGTGGACGAGGAGCTCGAACAGGTGTGGGCGCAGAAGAAGACGCCGAAGGCGGCGCTCGATTCGGCCGCCGCGCGCGGCGACGAGTTGCTGCGCCGCTTCGAGAAGTCGGGCGGTTGAGCCTGCGCCGCCGGCGTGCGTCGTCGCCGGCGCGGCCCTTTCGCGCGTGCGGTTTCGCGAGCGAACCGGTTGCGCCGGCGGCCGCGCCCGGCGGCATTCGTCTGACTTCCGTCCGTTCGGAATCCTGCTGATGACACCCCATTCCCGTTTCGGCGCGAGCGCGCTGCCGTACCTGCTCGTCGCGCCGCAGCTCGCGATCACCGCGATCTTTTTCCTCTGGCCGGCGGGCGTCGCGCTCTGGCAGTCGACGCAGATGCAGGACGCGTTCGGCACGTCGAGCGAGTTCGTCGGCTTCGCCAATTTCGCGCACCTGTTCGCCGATCCGCTCTATGTCGAATCGTTCAAGACGACGCTCGTGTTCAGCGCGAGCGTGACCGTCTGCGGGCTCGTCGTGTCGCTCTTGCTCGCCGCGTGCGCCGATCGCGTGATCCGCGGCGCTCGCGCGTACCGCACGCTCCTCATCTGGCCGTACGCGGTCGCGCCGACGATCGCCGCCGTGCTGTGGGCGTTCCTGTTCAACCCGAGCATCGGCGTGATCACGTATGTGCTCGCGCGCGCCGGCATCGTCTGGAATCACGCGCTGAACGGCGGCGAGGCGATGCTGCTCGTCGTGATCGCGTCGGTGTGGAAGCAGGTCAGCTACAACTTCCTGTTCTTCTATGCGGGGCTGCAGGCGATTCCGCGCTCGCTGATCGAGGCGGCCGCGATCGACGGCGCGGGCCCCGTGCGGCGCTTCTTCCACATCGCGCTGCCGCTGCTGTCGCCGACGAGTTTCTTCCTGCTCGTCGTCAATCTCGTCTATGCGTTCTTCGACACGTTCCCGGTGATCGACGCCGCGACCGCGGGCGGCCCGGGCCAGAGCACGAAGACGCTGATCTACAAGATCTACGCGGAAGGCTTCCAGGGGCTCGACATCGGTAGCTCGGGCGCGCAATCGGTGGTGCTGATGGCGATCGTCGTCGCGCTGACGGTGGTCCAGTTCCGCTTCGTCGAACGCAGGGTGCAATACGCATGATCGAAAATCGCAAGGGCTTCGACCTGTTCTGCCATGCGGTGCTGATCGCCGGAATCGTCGTGATCGTGTTTCCGGTATACGTCGGCTTTTGCGCGGCGACGATGAACGCGCGCGAGGTGTTCACGGTGCCGCTCTCGCTCGTGCCGAGCACGCATCTTGTCGAGAACGTCACGTCGATCTGGCAGCGCGGCAGCGGCGGCATGACGACGCCGTTCGGCACGCTGCTCGTCAACAGCATCGTGATGGCGCTCGTGATCGCGGCGGGCAAGATCGCGGTGTCGATCCTGTCCGCGTACGCGATCGTCTATTTCCGCTTTCCGCTGCGCAACGCCGCGTTCTGGCTGATCTTCGTCACGCTGATGCTGCCCGTCGAGGTGCGGATCTTCCCGACCGTGCAGGTGGTGTCGACGCTGCATCTGACGAACAGCTACGCGGGCCTCACGTTGCCCCTCATCGCGTCGGCGACGGCGACCTTCCTGTTCCGGCAGTTCTTCATGACGCTGCCCGACGAGCTCGTCGACGCCGCGCGCATCGACGGCGCGGGGCCGCTGCGCTTCTTCTGGGACGTCGTGCTGCCGCTGTCGAAGACGAGCATCGCCGCGCTGTTCGTGATCACCTTCATCTACGGCTGGAACCAGTATCTGTGGCCGATCCTGATCACGACCGACGCGTCGCTCACGACGGCCGTCGTCGGCATCAAGTCGATGATCGCGAGCGGCGACGCCGCGACCGAATGGCATCTCGTGATGGCGGCGACGCTCGTCGCGATGCTGCCGCCCCTCGTCGTCGTGCTCGCGATGCAGCGCTGGTTCGTGCGCGGTCTCGTCGATTCGGAAAAATGAAACGCAATCTGGAGGATGTCGGAGCATGGCCGCGCTGAGCTTGAAGGGCGTCAGGAAAAGTTACGACGGCGCGCAATACGTGCTGCACGGGATCGACGTCGACATCGCCGACGGCGAGTTCGTCGTGCTCGTCGGGCCGTCGGGTTGCGGGAAATCGACGCTGTTGCGGATGATCGCCGGCCTCGAGACGGTGACGGAGGGCGAGATCGCGATCGGCGGGCGCGTCGTCAACGCGCTCGAGCCGAAGGATCGCGACATCGCGATGGTGTTTCAGAACTACGCGCTGTATCCGCACATGACGGTCGCGCAGAACATGGGCTACGGGCTCAAGATTCGCGGCGTCGAGCGCGCGCTGATCGACGCGCGCGTGCAGGCGGCCGCGCAGATCCTCGAGCTCGGGCCGCTGCTTGCGCGGCGGCCGCGCGAGCTGTCGGGCGGGCAGCGGCAGCGGGTCGCGATGGGGCGGGCGATCGTTCGCGAGCCGGCGGTGTTCCTGTTCGACGAGCCGCTGTCGAACCTCGACGCGAAGCTGCGCGTGCAGATGCGCCTCGAGATCCAGCGGCTGCACGCGCGGCTCGCGACGACGAGCGTCTACGTGACGCACGACCAGATCGAGGCGATGACGCTCGCGCAGCGCGTGATCGTGATGAATCGCGGCTACGCGGAGCAGATCGGCGCGCCCGTCGACGTGTACGAGAAGCCGGCGACGACGTTCGTCGCGAGCTTCATCGGCTCGCCCGCGATGAACCTGCTGCACGGGCGGCTGTCGGAAGACGGCGCGACGTTCGAGGTTGCGGACGGCGGCCCCCGGCTGCCGGTAGCGGGCGCCGCGGGCGTGGGCGGCGAGGTCGCGCCGGGGCGCGAATGGATACTCGGCGTGCGGCCCGAGCACATGACGCCGCAGCCGGGCGCCGCGCCCGCGACGCTCGCGGTCGATTCGTGCGAGCTGCTCGGCGCGGACAATCTCGCGCACGGCCGCTGGGGCGCGCGCGACGTCGCGGTGCGGCTGCCGCACGCGCTGCGTCCGGCGCGCGGCGAGACGCTGCCCGTCGCGTTGCCTGCGCAGCATCTGCATTTCTTCGATCCGGAGACGGGCAAGCGCGCCGGCTGATTCGATCGGCCGAGTTCACAATCCACCGGTCCACCGGTCCACCGCTTCCGACGAGACTGCGATGACGATCCTGCAAGCCTGGCCTTATCCGCGCGTGGTCGCGCACCGCGGCGGCGGCGCGCTGGCTCCCGAGAACACGCTCGCCGCGCTCGACACGGGCGCGCGCTACGGACACTCGATGGTCGAATTCGACGCGAAGTTGTCGGCGGACGGCGTCGCGTTCCTGCTGCACGACGACACGGTCGAGCGCACGTCGAACGGCGCCGGGGCCGCGTGCGAGCTGCGCTACGCGGCACTTGAGGCGCTCGACGCGGGCGCGTGGTTCGACGCGCGTTTTTCCGGCGAGCGGATGCCGACGCTCGCGCAGGCGGCAGCACGGTGCGCCGCGCTCGGCCTCATGGCGAACGTCGAGATCAAGCCGTGCCCGGCGCGCGACGAAGAGACGGGCCGCGTCGTCGCGGTGGAGGCGGCCGCGCTGTGGCGCGACGCCGCCGTGCCGCCGCTGCTGTCGTCGTTTTCGGCGCAGGCGCTCGGCGCGGCGCGCGCGGCCGCGCCGGAGCTGCCGCGCGGGATGCTGTATGAGGAGATCCCGGCCGATTGGCTGGAGCAGACGCATCGGCTCGGCTGCGTCTCGCTGCACGCGCATCACGCGCAATTCAACGAGGCGCTCGTGCGCGACGTGAAAGCGGCGGGGTTGCGCATTCTCGCGTACACGGTGAACGATCCCGTGCGGGCGCGCGAACTTGCGGATTGGGGCGTGGATCTCGTCTGCACGGACCGGATCGACCTGATTGGCCCGGGCCTCGCCGGCTGGGAAGGATGAAACCGACGGTTTGCGCGCAACGCGCGAACGAAACCGCTCCGGCGGGGCCCCGCCGGAGCAAGAGGTGATGGCCGCCTCGTAACCTCAAGAAAATTCCGCTACAAATTGCAGCGGAATTAACCATTCCCCAAATATTCGACTACGCTTAGAAACGGTAGCCGATGTTCAGGTAGGTCACGATCGGATTCAGCGTGATCTTCGCTTGCGAGGTCTGCGTGAGCGTGCCGATCGGCGTCGGGCGCTGCGTCGTCAGCGTGGCCGTCAGGCTGACGGGGATGTACGACACCGACAGCCCGCCGAACCAGTGATCGGTGAAGTTGTAAGTGAAGCCTGCATTGAAAACGGGCGCCCACTGATTGCTGGTCTGCACGCTGGTCGGGCCGCCGAGCGCGCCGCGCTCGAATGCGCTGTTGGTGATCTTCGCGCCGGTGAACCAGATGTACGACGCGCCGATGCCGACGTAAGGCCGGAACTTCGCCTTCGCGTCGTTGAAGTAGTACTTGAGGAGGAGCGCCGGGCTCCATTGGTAAGCATGGCCGAGCACGCCGAACTGTTCGAGCGAGCCTTTGCCGTTCAGATTGAACCTTGGCGGGATCCCGGCGACCAATTCAGTGGCGATGTGATCCGTCACGAAGTAGCCGGCGGCGAAGCCGATGGTGTCCGCATTGTCGATGCCCGCGCCCGTGTTGGGCACCTCGTGATTGACCGGCGTGCCGCCGACGTTCATGACCTTGAGCGGATCGCTGCTGTCTTGAGGCGCGAGATGGAACCAGCCGGTCGTGACGTAGAAGCTACCTGCGGATTGCGCGTGCGCCGTGCTCGCGGCTGCCGCGAAAGCGAGCGCGACGGCCCCCGTAATGGCCATTTTTTGTTTCATCCTTTGTCTCCTCCGATAAAAGGCGTGCTCATTATGACGACGGTGTTTCAAACAGGACAGAGTTGTAAGCTAGAGCGTTTTCCCTAGAATTCGCACGACCGTACGTATTCCCGCACCGCGGCGGGCTTTGGCGCGGACGCACTTATACGAGCCTTCGGGTATTTCCTAACGCGATCAAATGGACATTCAGCATGGCACGGCTAGCACGACTTTACGTACCTGATCAGCCGCAGCACGTGATTCTACGCGGCCTTGATCAGCAACCGGCGTTCGTCGACGACCAGGATTACGAATTATTCATCGATTGCCTGAAGGCGGCGGCGCGCGATCATCATCTGGCGGTGCACGCATACGTGCTGCTGCCGCGCCAGGTCCAGCTCCTCGTGACGCCGAGCGACGAGGCGAGCCTGCCGAAGGCGATGCAGGCCGTCGGCCGTCGCTACGTCGCGCATTTCAACCGGCGCTATTCGCGGCGCGGCACGTTGTGGGAAGGGCGCTATCGCGCGACCGTCATCGAGGGCGAGCGCTACTTCCTGCTCGCGAGCCGCGTCGTCGAGATGAGCCCGGTGCGCGCGCAGCTCGTGACGAGCGCGGACGCGTACCGCTGGTCGAGCTATCGGCATCACGTCGGCCTTACCGTCGACAGCCTGATCACCGACCACCCACTCTACTGGGCGCTCGGCAACACGCCGTTCGAGCGGCAGCGCGCGTACAAGGAGCTGTGCGAGCAGCCGCTCGACGAGCGTCAGGCCGATCAGCTCCAGCAGGCGACGTTGAAGGGCTGGGTGCTCGGCGGCGAAACCTACCGCGAATGGGCGGCGCGCACCGCGAACCGGCGCGTGTCGCCGCTGCCGCGCGGACGGCCCCGCAAGGTGCGCGAGAACACGCCGCCCATCCAGCAGTGAGCGCGCGGGCGGCGCGGCGCGAGGCGGCATCCGTGGATGCCGCTCATTTTTGCCCCATTTTGATGCAGCCCCAATAAAATGATGTGATCGTGCACCAAGTTTGTAATTGGGGATCGAACATCGGGATTTAGTTGCTATTCCTTTGATTCGTCGCGTATATTCCGAATTCCGGCAATCGCAGCCCCACCCATTCCTGCACCGGCCGGCCGCGTCGCGATCCACACGAAGGGGGACGACGGGCAACAAGTACATGGTTCAACGGCCGCGAGGCCCCTTTCCGACGGTGTCCCCATGATCGACCATCAGCAGTCGAAGAGCGCGCTTCCCGCCGCGCAAGGTCTGTACGACCCGCAAAACGAGCACGACGCCTGCGGCGTCGGCTTCGTCGCTCACATCAAGGGCAAGAAAAGCCACGAAATCATCGAGCAGGGTCTGAAGATCCTCGAGAATCTCGATCACCGCGGCGCGGTCGGCGCCGATCCGCTGATGGGCGACGGCGCGGGCATCCTGATCCAGATCCCGGACGCGTTCTACCGCGAGGAAATGGCGAAGCAGGACGTGACGCTGCCGCCCGCCGGCGAATATGGGGTTGGGATGATCTTCCTGCCGAAGGAGAGCGCGTCGCGGATCGCGTGCGAGCAGGAGCTCGAGCGCACCGTGAAGGCGGAGGGCCAGGTCGTGCTCGGCTGGCGCGACGTGCCGGTCGACCATGCGATGCCGATCTCGCCCGCGGTGAAGGCGAGCGAGCCCGTGATCCGCCAGATCTTCATCGGCCGCGGCAAGGACGTGATGGTGACGGACGCGCTCGAGCGCAAGCTCTACGTGATCCGCAAGACCGCAAGCCACCGGATTCAGGCGCTCAAGCTGAAGCACGGCAAGGAATACTTCGTGCCGTCGATGTCGGCGCGCACGGTCGTCTACAAGGGGCTGCTGCTCGCGGGCCAGGTCGGTGTCTACTATCGCGATCTGCAGGACGAGCGCGTCGTGTCGGCGCTCGCGCTCGTGCACCAGCGCTTCTCGACGAACACCTTCCCGGCGTGGGAGCTCGCGCACCCGTACCGGATGATCGCGCACAACGGCGAGATCAACACGGTGAAGGGCAACGTCAACTGGCTGAACGCGCGCACCGGCGCGATCGCGTCGCACGTGCTCGGCGACGATCTGCCGAAGCTCTGGCCGCTCATCTATCCCGGCCAGTCCGATACGGCCTCGTTCGACAACTGCCTCGAGCTGCTCGTGATGGCGGGCTATCCGCTCGTGCACGCGGTGATGATGATGATTCCGGAGGCGTGGGAGCAGCACACGCTGATGGACGACAACCGCCGCGCGTTCTACGAATACCACGCCGCGATGATGGAGCCGTGGGACGGCCCCGCCGCGATCGCGTTCACCGACGGCCGCCAGATCGGCGCGACGCTCGACCGCAACGGCCTGCGCCCGGCGCGCTACATCATCACCGACGACGATCTCGTGATCATGGCGTCGGAAGCGGGCGTGCTGCCGATCCCCGAATCGAGGATCGTCAAGAAGTGGCGCCTGCAGCCGGGCAAGATGTTCCTGATCGACATGGAGCACGGCCGGATCATCGACGACAAGGAACTGAAGGACAACCTCGCGAACGCGAAGCCGTACAAGAGCTGGATCGACGCGGTGCGCATCAAGCTCGACGAGATCGAGCCGCAGGACGAGGACGTGGCCGCCGCGCGCCGCTCGTCGGCCGTGCTGCTCGACCGCCAGCAGGCGTTCGGCTACACGCAGGAGGACCTGAAGTTCCTGATGGCGCCGATGGCGCAGCAGGGCGAGGAAGCGGTCGGCTCGATGGGCAACGATTCGCCGTTGGCCGTCATGTCGAACAAGAACAAGACGCTCTACCACTACTTCAAGCAGCTGTTCGCGCAGGTCACGAACCCGCCGATCGATCCGATCCGCGAGAACATGGTGATGTCGCTCGTGTCGTTCATCGGCCCGAAGCCGAACCTGCTCGACACGAACAACATCAACCCGCCGATGCGCCTCGAAGTGTCGCAGCCCGTGCTCGACTTCAAGGACATCGCGAAGATCCGCTTGATCGATCGTTACACGGGCGGCAAGTTCAGCGCGTACGAGCTGAACATCTGCTATCCGGTCGCGTGGGGCAAGGAAGGCATCGAGGCGCGCCTCGCGTCGCTGTGCGCGGAAGCCGTCGACGCGGTGAAGTCGGGCTACAACATCCTGATCGTGTCCGATCGCAAGACGGATGCGGAGAACGTCGCGATTCCGGCGCTTCTCGCGACGTCGGCGATCCACACGCACCTCGTGCAGCAGGGCCTGCGCACGAGCACGGGCCTCGTCGTCGAGACGGGTTCCGCGCGCGAGACGCACCACTTCGCGCTGCTCGCCGGATACGGCGCGGAGGCCGTGCATCCGTACCTCGCGATGGAAACGCTCGCGAAGATGGCGCAAGGCCTGCCGGGCGACCTGTCGCCGGAGAAGGCGGTCTACAACTTCACGAAGGCGGTCGGCAAGGGCCTGCAGAAGGTGATGTCGAAGATGGGCATCTCCACGTACATGTCGTACACCGGCGCGCAGATCTTCGAGGCGCTCGGCCTGTCGACCGAGCTCGTCGACAAGTACTTCAGGGGCACGGCGTCGAAGGTGGGCGGCATCGGCCTGTTCGACGTGGCCGACGAAGCGATCCGCCTGCACCGCGACGCGTTCGGCGACAACCCGGTTCTCGCCGACATGCTCGACGCGGGCGGCGAATATGCGTTCCGCGTGCGCGGCGAGGATCACATGTGGACGCCCGATTCGATCGCGAAGCTGCAGCACGCGACGCGCGGCAACTCGTACCAGACGTACAAGGAATACGCACACCTGATCAACGATCAGACGAAGCGCCACATGACGCTGCGCGGCCTGTTCGAGTTCAAGGTCGATCCGATGAAGGCGATTCCGATCGACGAGGTCGAGCCGGCCAAGGAGATCGTCAAGCGCTTCGCGACGGGCGCGATGTCGCTCGGCTCGATCAGCACGGAAGCGCACACGACGCTCGCGATCGCGATGAACCGGATCGGCGGCAAGTCGAACACCGGCGAAGGCGGCGAGGACGAGAACCGCTATCGCAACGAGCTGCGCGGCATTCCGATCAAGGTCGGCGACACGCTGAAATCGGTGATCGGCGACGAAATCGTCCGCGACATTCCGCTGAAGGAAGGCGATTCGCTGCGCTCGAAGATCAAGCAGGTCGCGTCGGGCCGCTTCGGCGTGACGGCCGAGTATCTCGCGTCGGCGGACCAGATCCAGATCAAGATGGCGCAGGGCGCGAAGCCGGGCGAGGGCGGCCAGCTGCCGGGCCACAAGGTGTCCGAATACATCGGCAAGCTGCGCTATTCGGTGCCGGGCGTCGGCCTCATCTCGCCGCCGCCGCACCACGACATCTATTCGATCGAGGATCTCGCGCAACTGATCCACGACCTGAAGAACGTCAATCCGGTCGCGAGCATCTCGGTGAAGCTCGTGTCGGAAGTGGGCGTCGGCACGGTCGCGACGGGCGTCGCGAAGGCGAAGGCCGATCACGTCGTGATCGCGGGCCACGACGGCGGCACGGGCGCTTCGCCGCTGTCGTCGGTCAAGCACGCGGGCACGCCGTGGGAGCTCGGCCTCGCCGAGACGCAGCAGACGCTCGTGCTGAACCGCCTGCGCGGGCGCATCCGCGTGCAGGCCGACGGCCAGATGAAGACGGGCCGCGACATCGTGATCGGCGCGCTGCTCGGCGCGGACGAATTCGGCTTCGCGACGGCGCCGCTCGTCGTCGAAGGCTGCATCATGATGCGCAAGTGCCATCTGAACACGTGCCCGGTCGGCGTCGCGACGCAAGACCCGGTGCTGCGCGCGAAGTTCTCGGGCCAGCCCGAGCACGTCGTCAACTACTTCTTCTTCGTCGCCGAGGAAGCGCGCGAGATCATGGCGCAGCTCGGCATCGCGAAGTTCGACGATCTCGTCGGCCGCGCCGATCTGCTCGACATGCGCCGCGGCGTCGAGCACTGGAAGGCGAAGGGCCTCGACTTCTCGCGCGTGTTCTACCAGCCGGAAGGCTGCGAAGGCATCGCGCGCCGCCACCTCGAATCGCAGGACCACGGCCTCGAGCGCGCGCTCGATCACACGCTGATCGAGAAGGCGAAGGCCGCGATCGACAAGGGCGAGCACGTGTCGTTCATCCAGCCGGTGCGCAACGTGAACCGCACGGTCGGCGCGATGCTGTCCGGCGCGATCGCGAAGAAGCACGGCCACGACGGCCTCGCCGACGACGCGGTCCACATCCAGCTGAAGGGCACGGCGGGCCAGAGCTTCGGCGCGTTCCTCGCGAAGGGCGTGACGCTCGACCTCGTCGGCGACGGCAACGACTACGTCGGCAAGGGGCTGTCGGGCGGCCGGATCATCATCCGTCCGACCAACGACTTCCGCGGCAAGTCCGAGGAAAACATCATCTGCGGCAACACGGTGATGTACGGCGCGCTCGAGGGCGAGGCGTTCTTCCGCGGCGTCGCGGGCGAGCGCTTCTGCGTGCGCAACTCGGGGGCGACGGCCGTCGTCGAGGGCACGGGCGACCACGGCTGCGAATACATGACGGGCGGCACGGTCGTCGTGCTCGGCGAGACGGGCCGCAACTTCGCGGCCGGCATGTCGGGCGGCGTCGCGTACGTGTACGACCCGGACGGCACGTTCGCCGCGAAGTGCAACAAGTCGATGGTCGCGCTCGATCCGGTGCTGCAGCAGGCCGAGCAGGAGCGCACGATCGATCCCGCGCTCTGGCATGCGGGCGCGACGGACGAAGCGCTGCTCAAGGGGCTCGTCGAGCGCCACTTTCAGTTCACCGGCTCGCCGCGCGCGAAGTCGCTGCTCGAAAACTGGGATGCGGCGCGCCGCCAGTTCGTGAAGGTGTTCCCGCACGAATACAAGCGCGCGCTCGGCGAAATCGGCGCGAAAAAGAAAGCGGGCGAGGTGCTCGCCGCCTGACGCAAAGCAGCTCGACGACATAGCGAACGCGCCCGTCCGATGGGCGGGCGCGGGTCCCCCTTACTCGATTCAACAGATTCAGAAGAGAACCTCATGGGCAAGATCACCGGTTTTCTGGAGTACGAGCGCCGTCACGAGGCGTACGAAGCGCCGCTCACGCGCGTGAAGCACTACAAGGAATTCGTCGCGGCGCTGACCGACGAGGACGCGAAGATCCAGGGCGCGCGCTGCATGGACTGCGGCATCCCGTTTTGCAACAACGGCTGCCCCGTCAACAACGTCATTCCGGACTTCAACGATCTCGTGTACCGCCAGGACTGGCGGCAGGCGATCGACGTGCTGCACTCGACCAACAACTTCCCCGAGTTCACGGGCCGCATCTGCCCGGCGCCGTGCGAAGCGGCGTGCACGCTCGGGATCAACGACGACGCCGTCGGCATCAAGTCGATCGAGCACGCGATCATCGACAAGGCGTGGGCGCAAGGCTGGGTCGAGCCGCAGCCGGCCGCGCACAAGACGGGCAAGAAGGTCGCGGTCGTCGGCTCCGGCCCCGCGGGCCTCGCCGCCGCGCAGCAGCTCGCGCGCGCGGGCCACGACGTGACGGTGTTCGAGAAGAACGACCGGATCGGCGGCCTGTTGCGCTACGGGATTCCCGACTTCAAGCTCGAGAAGTGGCTGATCGACCGCCGGATGCGCCAGATGGAAGCGGAAGGCGTGACGTTCCGCACGAGCGTGTTCATCGGCCGCGATCCGCTGCCCGAGTCGATCGGCAACATGGCGAAGGAGACGATTTCGCCGCAGACGCTGAAGGACGAATTCGACGCGGTCGTGATCGCGGGCGGCTCGGAGACGCCGCGCGATCTGCCGGTGCCGGGCCGCGAGCTCGCCGGCATTCATTACGCGATGGAGTTCCTGCCGCAGCAGAACCGCGTGAACGCGGGCGACAAGGTGGCCGATCAACTGCTCGCGAAGGGCAAGCATGTCGTCGTGATCGGCGGCGGCGACACGGGCTCGGACTGCGTCGGCACGTCCAACCGCCACGGCGCGAAGCAGGTCACGCAGTTCGAGTTGCTGCCGCAGCCGCCCGAAGCGGAGGACAAGCCGCTCGTGTGGCCGTACTGGCCGATCAAGCTGCGCACGTCGTCGTCGCACGAGGAAGGCTGCGAGCGCGACTGGGCGGTCGCGACGAAGCGCTTCGAAGGCAGGAACGGCAAGGTCGAGAAGCTGATCGCGGTGCGCGTCGCGTGGGTCGACGGCAAGATGCAGGAGGTGCCGAATTCCGAGTTCGAGATCAAGGCCGATCTCGTGCTGCTCGCGATGGGCTTCACGCAGCCGGTTGCGCCCGTGCTCGAGGCGTTCGGCGTTGCGAAGGACGCACGCGGCAACGCGCGCGCGGGCACCGAAGGCGACCGCGCGTACTACACGTCGGTCGACAAGGTGTTCGCCGCGGGCGACATGCGCCGCGGCCAGTCGCTCGTCGTCTGGGCGATCCGCGAAGGCCGCCAGTGCGCGCGCTCGGTCGACGCGTACCTGATGGGCAGCTCGGAACTGCCGCGCTGAACGCGCCGGCGTTCGCCGCAGCGCCGCTTCGACGAACCGGGCGTCCGCATGGACGCCCGTTTTTTTTGCGCGATCGCTTCGCCGTGCGCGCTTTGCAGGCATCGCGCGGCTCGCGGCGGCGGAGCCGGCGGCGCGCGCCGCACCCGGCGCGCGGCCTTTCATCTTCCTCTACAAAAATTTCATTTTGTAAGAGTCGGCGAAACCTGTCATATCATGTCGGCCCTCGGCCGGCTAAGACCGGAATCAAGACAAAATCCGACCCCAAATCAGGAGATGATGGATGGAAGGCTTCGTGCATGCGTTGATCGACGGCATCAACGGCATTCTCTGGAACTACGTGCTGATTGCGCTGCTGCTGGGCGCGGGCGTGTGGTTCACGCTGCGCTTCAGGATGATCCAACTGCGCGCGTTGTTTCTCAGCATGCGCCTCGTCGGCAGCAAGGGCGAGCCGGGCAGTATCTCGTCGTTCCAGGCGTTCGCGACCGGGCTCGCGAGCCGCGTCGGCACGGGCAACATCGCGGGCGTCGCGGTCGCGATGACGGTAGGCGGCCCGGGCGCGATCTTCTGGATGTGGGTGACGGCGCTCGTCGGGATGTCGTCGGCGTTCGTCGAGGCGACGCTCGCGCAAATCTTCAAGGTGTCGCATCATGACGGCACGTATCGCGGCGGCCCCGCGTACTACATCCAGATCGGGCTGCGCTCGCGCGGCTTCGGCGTGCTGTTCTCGCTGTCGCTGATCCTCGCGTTCGGCTTCGTGTTCAACGCGGTGCAGGCGAATGCGATCGCCGAGGCGTTCAACACGTCGTTCGGCGTGAGCCGCGCCGCGGTCGGGCTCGGGCTCGTCGTGCTGACGGCGCCGATCATCTTCGGCGGCATTCGCCGGATCGCGCATGTCGCGCAGGTGATCGTGCCCGTGATGGCGATCGGCTATCTCGCGCTTGCCGTCTATGCGGTCGCGACGCACGTCGCGCTCGTGCCGGACATGATCGTGCTCATCGTGAAGAGCGCGTTCGGCTTCGAGCAGGCGGCGGGCGGCTTCGCCGGCTACGCGGTGAGCCAGGCGGTGTCGATCGGCGTGAAGCGGGGCCTCTTCTCGAACGAGGCCGGGATGGGCAGCGCGCCGAACGCGGCCGCGACCGCGAGCACGCGGCATCCGGTCACGCAGGGCCTGATTCAGATGCTCGGCGTGTTCGTCGACACGATCGTGATCTGCAGCGCGACCGCGTTCGTGATCCTGTTGTCGGGGCAGTACGAGGCGGGCACGTCGATGGAAGGCGCGGCGCTCACGCAGCGCGCGATCTCGAGCCACGTCGGCGATTGGGGAGGCATCTACATGGCGGTGGCGATCTTCTTCCTCGCGTTTTCTTCGGTGATCGGCAACTACGCGTATGCGGAAGGCAACGTCGAATTCGTCACGAGCCGGCGCGGCGCGCTGCTGGTGTTCCGCCTCGCGGTGCTCGGGATGGTGATGTTCGGCAGCGTCGGCCAACTGCCGCTCGTGTGGGCGATGGCCGATACCAGCATGGGCCTGATGGCGCTCATCAACCTGCTCGCGATCCTCATGCTCGGCAAGTACGCGCTCGCCGCGTGGCGCGATTACCAGCGCCAGCGCGCGGCGGGCGTGACCGATCCGGTGTTCACGCGCAGGACGATTCCCGAGCTCGCGAAGGTGCTCCCGGACGACGTGTGGGGCGAGCACGGGCCGCTGCCGCAGGGCGACAAGCTCGCGGCGGGACGCGGCGCGGGCGCGGGTGCGGCCGGGGCAACGGGGGCCGCGGAGCCGTTCGGCTCCGCACGGTGAAGATGGCGGGCGACCGGCTGCGCTGCTTCGTCGCGCTGACGCTCGATCCGGCGTCGCGCGACGCGCTCGCGGCGTTCCCTGTCGCCGCCGGCGCGCGGCGCACGCCGCGCGATCAGCTGCACGTGACGATCGCGTTCCTCGGCGCGATCGAGCGGACGAAGAGCGAGCGGCTCGGCGCGCGCCTCGCCGGGCTCGCGGCCGTCGACGCGGTGCCGCCCGTCGGCGTCGAGCGCGTCGTCTGCTGGCCGAGCACCGCGCATGCGCGGCTCGTCGTCGCGGAGCTCGCGCCGCAGTCCCGGTTGCTCGCGCTCGGCGAGCGCGTGGCCGGCGCGCTCGCCGAGCTCGGCTTGCCGCCCGACAGCCGCGCGTTCAAGCCGCACGTGACGATCGCGCGATTCCCGCGCGACGCGCATCGCGTGGCGCCCGACGGCGCGAACGATGGTGCGAGCCGCATGCCGCTCGCGTTGCGGTTCGAAACGCTCACGCTCTACGAGAGCGTCCTCACGCGCGCGGGCGCCGAGCATCGGGTGCTCGCGGCGGCGGCGCTGCCGGAGTGACGGCGGCGCGTCTACGCAGCTACGCAGGCGGGCTTGCGTAGCTGCGCGGGCTTAGCATGCTGTCCGACGGCGGCTCGGCCATCGTCCTTGCGTCGTTCGACGTCATGCTTCGACTCGGCCGGGGAACAGGTCCTAGCCGAATGCGTTTGCGTTAGGCGCTTGCCAACGCCAACGCCAACGCCAACGCCAACGCCAACGCCAACGCCAACGCCAACGCCAACGCCAACGCCAACGCCAACGCCAACGCCAACGCCAACGC
>NZ_JPWT01000076.1:0-52328 GCF_000773065.1 Burkholderia sp. ABCPW 111
CACGCCACACGCCACACGCCACACGCCACACGCCACACGCCACACGCCACACGCCACACGCCACACGCCACACGCCACACGCCACACGCCGACCGCGCCGCGCGAATCCGGTTCCCGCATTTCACGAGCGCCCGCTAGGGCCCGTTCCCGCTAATAACGGGCTTGCGCTGGCCGCCAGAAGGGCCGATCGCAAGGATTGCGACGAAGCGAATACTCGACGTATTCGCGAGGAGCATGGCGCAGCGATCGGCCCTTCTGGCGGCCAGCCCCTCGACGGATTTTTTTGATCACGGGAACGTGCCTTTGCGCCCGCATGGCGGCGTCGTTCGTCGTTGCAATAGCGACCGCTATTGCGCCTCCTCGCTCCTTGCCCTGCGGGCGCAAAGGCACGTTCGCAAGCCCGTTATTAGCGGAAACAGGCCCTAGGCGAAGCGGGCGCGACGCGCTAAAGTCGACGCTCCCCACGTCAAGCGGAGCATTACCGATGAAGCTGATTGGCATGCTGGATTCCCCATTCGTGCGGCGCGTTGCGATATCGGCGAAGCTGCTCGGTTTGCCGTTCGAGCACCGCTCGATATCGGTGTTTCGCCAGTTCGACGAGTTCAAGTCGATCAATCCGCTCGTGAAGGCGCCGACGTTCTTCACCGACGACGGCACGATGCTCGTCGATTCGTCGCTGATCGTCGATTACCTCGACCGGCTCGTCGCGCCGCAGCGGCGGCTGATGCCCGACGATCTGCCGGCGCGCGTGCGAGCGCTCGAGCTCACCGGTCTTGCGCTCGCGGCGGCCGAAAAGACGGTGCAGGTTGTCTACGAGCATGGCCTGCGGCCGGGCGACAAGCAGCATCAGCCTTGGCTCGACCGCGTGCTCGGCCAGCTCGACAGCGCATACGGCGCGCTCGACGCGCGCATCGCGGGCGCGGGCGGCTGGCTCGTCGGCGAGCGGATCACTCAGGCGGACGTGACGGTCGCCGTCGCGTGGCGCTTCACGGCGTTCATGAAGCGCGATTACCCGGACCTCGCGCGCATCGATCCGGCGCGCTATCCGGCGCTCGCTGCGCTGTCCGCGCGCGCGGAGGCGCTGCCGGAGTTCGAGAGCACGCCGCTCGATTGAGCGGCGCGAGCCGCGGCGCAATCGGCTTCCCATACGTTGCGTGATGCTTGATGCGCGACGCGGCATCCTGAACGCGGACTGCGGACTGCGGACTGCGGACTGCGGACTGCGGACTGCGGACTGCGAATGGCGGATCACCAACTACCGATAACCGACTACCGATAACCGACTACCGATAACTAGTCACTAGTCACTAGTCACTAGTCACTAGTCACTAGTCACTAGTCACTAGTCGCCGGTGACCGGTCACCGGTCGCGGCTCACCGATCCGAATGGCGCCCGGCCAGCCGGAATCGAGCGCCGCGCGGAACGCCGCCGATTTCGGCAAGCCGGCTGCCGCCGCGCGCAAAAAAACAGAGGCGGTCTCGCCACGCCGCCCGGGCGTCGCGAAACCGCCTCCGCGGTTCGTCATCGAAGGGCGCGCCTCCTAAGCGGCCGCGCGACGATGCTTACGCACGCAGCGCGGCGGCGGGCGCGTAGCCGCCGTCGTCGCGCTCGGCCGCCTCGCGGCGCTTGATTTCTCGCGCGAGCGCATGCGCCTCGCGGTGCGACGCGACGGCGGGCGGCGAGCCCTTGAGCGGCTGGCGCGCGCTCTCGGGCAGCGCGAGCACCGAGATCGCGCCGATCACGGCGGCGCCCATCAGGTAATACGCGGGCATCATCAGGTCGCCCGTCGCGTCGACGAGCCACGCGGCCGCGAGCGGCGTCGTGCCGCCGAACAGCGACACCGATACGTTGAAGCCGATCGCGAGCGCGCCGTAGCGGATCTCGGTCGGAAAGAGCGCGGGCAGCGCCGACGGCATCACGCCCGTAAAGCACGACAGCAGCGCGCCGAGGATCAGGAGGCCGCCGAACACGAGCGACGTCTCGCCCGTGCGGATCAGGAGCAGCGCCGGAATCGCGAGCGCGAAGAGCCCGATGCAGCCGGCGAGCATCACCGGCTTGCGGCCGATCGCGTCGGACAGCCGGCCCGTCGCGAGCGTCATCGGCATCATCAGCACCATCACGATCAGGATCAGCACGAGGCCGTGCGCCTCGTCGAAATGCAGCGTCGAGGACAGATAGCTCGGCAGATACGACAGCGCCATGTAGTCGGCCACGTTGAAGATCAGCACGAGGCCGACGCACAGCAGCAGCGCGCGCCAGTGACGCACGAGCTGCCGGCGGAAATGCGCGTTCGGCACTGCCTTGTCCTGCGCTTCGCGCGCTTCGGCCTGGCGCTTGAACGCGGGCGTCTCCTCGAGCTTCATCCGGATGTAGAGGCCGATCAGGCCGAGCGGGCCCGCGATCAGGAACGGCACGCGCCAGCCCCACGACAGCAGCGCGTCGTGCGACATCGACGCCGTCAGCAGCGCGACGACGCCCGCGCCCATCACATAGCCGATCAGCGTGCCGAACTCGAGGAAGCTGCCCATGAAGCCGCGGCGCTTGTCGGTCGAGAACTCGGCGATGAAGGTCGCCGCGCCGCCGTATTCTCCGCCCGTCGAGAAGCCCTGCACGAGGCGCGCGACGAGGAGCAGCGCGGGCGCGAGGAGGCCGATCGAGTCGTAGCTCGGGATGAGGCCGATCGCGAACGTGCCGACCGCCATCATGATCATCGTCATCGCGAGCACGCGCTGGCGGCCGATGCGGTCGCCGAGCGGCCCGAACACCATTCCGCCGAGCGGGCGCACGAGGAACGCGGCGGCGAACGTGCCGAACGTCGCGAGCAGCTGCGCGGACGGGCTGCTCGACGGGAAGAACACCTGGCCGAGCGTGACGGCGATGTAGCTGTAGACGCCGAAGTCGAACCATTCCATCGCGTTGCCGAGCGCCATCGCGCCGACCGCGCGCTTCAGGAGCCCTTGGTCGACGACGGTGATCTCGTGGGGGGCGGCGGACGCGCCGTCGGCGGACGCGATTGACGAGGAAGACGGGGCGGATGTTGCAGTCAAGGTCGAAAACTCCTGTGACGGCGGCCGAATCGCGCGAGGGGACGCGCGGTTCGCCACGGTTTGCCGGAGAGTGCGGTTCGCGATCGAACGAGGGTCGCGAGCGTGAAAGGGCGCATGAAGCGCTTAATCCGAAAGGAAGCCGATCCGGCGCGGACCCGATGGTCGTCGCGCACTCGCACTCGTGAGAAAGGCCGCCGTACGGGGACGGTCGGCCAACCGGCGCATCGCGTGGCGCTCGCGGCCGGCTGAATACCCTTCAAGGGCGTTGAAACGAAAAAAGCGGCCCGAAGGCGTGCTTTCTTGTGAGCGAAATTCCGGTCGATCCACTGCGGCGCAACGCCGAACGGCCGGGCGACCGAAATAAATGGCAGACGTAGACTGTTGAAAGAAGTGACATATTAGCACGATGGCGGAGGATCGTGCAAATTGACGTGCGGGCGCCGGTTTCTCCGGCGTCGGCTCGGGTATGATCGCGCTCGTTGCCGCGGCGTTGCGCGGCGTTTTCGACCCGCGCGTTGCGCGCCTCCGGACATGCTCCCACTCGCGAAGATCGCCGCGCTTTTCGTATTGACCGCTGTCGCCGAGATCGTCGGCTGCTACCTGCCGTGGCTCGTGCTGAAGGCCGGCAAGCCGGCCTGGCTGCTCGTGCCCGCGGCGCTGTCGCTTGCGCTCTTCGCGTGGCTGCTGACGCTGCATCCGGCCGCCGCCGCGCGCACGTACGCGGCGTACGGCGGCGTCTACATCGCGGTTGCGCTCGCCTGGCTGCGGATCGTCGACGGCGTGCCGCTGTCGCGCTGGGATGCGGCGGGCGCGGCGCTCGCGCTCGCCGGAATGTCGGTGATCGCGCTTCAGCCGCGCGGGTGAGGCCGGGGCGATGCGGCGGTGCGCGCCGGTTCGCGTCGCAGCGGGCGGTGCGGGCGATGCGGCGGCGAAAATCCGGGCGGTGCGGGGCGCGGTCTCCATGATCGGCGCGCGCCGACGGCCGGCGAGCCGCGCGGCGGCCGGGGCCGAGCACGGCGAGCGTCGACTAATCGCACGTGCGCATGATTCGGCCGAGCGGCGTTCGTTGGCCTGGGCGATTGCGCCGTCGCGACGGCGCGCCGCGCACATTTCCGGCTGATGGTCGATCGAACGTCGCGTGAAGTCGGGCGTCCGCCGCGCCGCGTGCCGCGCGGCGGCCGTCCGTCCGGAGAGCGGCCGATCGCGATTCAAATCGATTGCGGCGAGATTCGATTGTGGCCAGGTTCATCGTCGAGCGCGCGGCCGGCGGCGTGCGGCGGCCATGCGGGCTCCGATGATTCGCATGCGGCGCCCGACCCGCGGTGGCACATGAACGTGGCGCTGGCGCCGTGCGGCTCGCCGCGCCCTCGCGGCCGCGGATCAGCGGCAGATACCGCGCCCTGCGGCGCGGCCACGCACGCGTCGGCCGGGACGCGGAAAGGCTGAAAAGCCCAAAAGCCCAAAAGCCCAAAAGCCCAAAAGCCCAAAAGCCCAAAAGCCCAAAAGCCGAGACGCCGTCAGGCTTCGCCGGGCGTTTCCTTGCGCCACACGCACGCGCCCTTGACCGATTTGTCGAGCGCATCGAGCTGCGCTTCGTGCTCGGCGAGCTCTTCGTCGGTCGCGGCGAGCACCGGCAGGTCGAGCCCGCTGAACGCCATCCTCGGCTCGTCGCCGTTGCGGTGCTTGTCGCCGGCGTCGTCGAGCATGTCGATGACGAGGCTCTCCTGTCCGCGGGTCATCGCGAGATACACCTCGGCGAGCAGCTCCGAGTCGAGCAGCGCGCCGTGCAGCGTCCGGTGCGCGTTGCTGATGTCGAAGCGGTCGCACAGCGCGTCGAGCGAGTTGCGCTTGCCGGGGAACATCTGCTTGGCCTGCACGAGCGTGTCGATCACGCCCGCGCAGTGCTCGGTGAAAGGCGGCAGGCCGAGCAGCGAGAACTCGGCGTCGAGAAAGCCGACGTCGAACGGCGCGTTGTGGATGATGAGCTCCGCGTCGCGGACGAAGTCGCGCAGCTGGTCGACGATTTCCGCGAACTTCGGCTTGTCGCTCAGGAACTCGGTCGTGAGCCCGTGTACCGCGAGCGCGCCCGGGTCGCTGTCGCGCCCGGGGTTCACGTAGAAATGCAGGTTGTTGCCGGTGAGCCGGCGATTGAGCAGCTCGACGCAGCCGACTTCGATGATGCGGTCGCCCGCGCGTGCGTTGAGGCCGGTGGTTTCGGTATCGAGAATGATCTGGCGCATGTCGGAAAAACGGATGTCGGGTCAGTCGGGGAGCGAACAAGGGCGCGCGAGCCGGCTCATGCCTGCTCGAGCGATTCGACGCCGCGGTTCGCGAGCGCGTCCGCGCGCTCGTTTTCCGGGTGGCCGGCGTGCCCTTTCACCCAGCGCCATTCGACGTCGTGCTGCGCGACGAGCGCGTCGAGCTTCTGCCAGAGGTCCGCGTTCTTCACGGGCGTCTTCGCGGCCGTGACCCAGCCTTTCTTCTTCCAGCCGTGAATCCACTCGCTGATGCCCTTCTGCACGTACTGAGAATCGGTGTGGACGACCACCTTGCACGGGCGCTTGAGCGCCTCGAGCGCGGAGATCACCGCGGTGAGCTCCATCCGGTTGTTGGTCGTGCCGGCTTCGCCGCCGAAAAGCTCCTTCTCCTGCGTGCCGTAGCGCAGCAATGCGCCCCAGCCGCCGGGGCCCGGATTGCCCTTGCAGGCGCCGTCGGTATAGATGTCGATGGTTTGCAACGTCATGAATGTTCTTGGTGAGTGGTCGGGGTGGCGGCGGGCGTGAGGCCCGGCGCGAGCACCGGCTTTTTCATCTTGATCGGACCGACGAGTCGCATCCCGCGCACGCGCTTGATCGCCGTCACCATGTAGACGGCGCCGAAGATCGGCCACCAGCGGTCGCCCGCGGCCTCCATGAACGCATAGCGGGACAGCCACTTGTCGGTGGCGAGGGGCGGCCGGTAGCAGCCGAAGCGGCCGCGCTCGAGATCGAAGCCGAGCAGCTTGATCCAGTCCTTCAGCCGGATGAACGTGATCTGGTCGCGCGTCGCGGGGACGAACGGCCGGCTCGCCATCTTGCCGACCGATTGCCGCGCGCCCCAGAGGCTCAGCGAATTGAAGCCGGTGATCACGAGTTGGCCTTCCGGCATCAGCACGCGTTCCGCCTCGCGCAAGAGCCGGTGCGGATCGGACGTGAATTCGAGCGTGTGCGGCATCACGATGAGATCGACGCTTTGCGACTCGAACGGCAGGTCGAGCAGGTCGCACCACACGGTGCTGCGCCCGGCGGGCGCATGCTCGGCGCTGTGCGCCTCGCGCGCCCACGGGTAGTGATAGGGCGCGCTCGCGCCGCTCGCCGGATCGAGCACGAGGCCGCGGCACGGCATGCGGTTCTCGCGCAGCGCGTCGAGTTGCGGCAGCCCGAGCTGCAGCGCGTGGAAGCCGAACACGTCGGACACGGTGCGGTCGAGCTGCGCTTGCTCCCAGCCGAGCACGTAGCGCCCGGGCGGGGAGTCGGTCCAGGCGGGCCAGTCTATAATCGAACGGTCAGACATATCTCGGTGGTTGCGCGCCCATGAACGAGCTGGAATACGTGCCGGTGCCGGCATTCGACGACAACTACATCTGGCTCGTGTCGGACGGCAGCGATGCGGTCGCCGTCGATCCGGGCGAAGCCGCTCCGGTGCGCCGTCATCTCGACGCGCGAGGCTGGCGGCTGACCGCTATTTTACTCACGCACCACCACGGCGACCACGTCGGCGGAGTGGCCGAGCTGCTCGCGACCGCGCGCGAAGGCGAGCCGGTCGCGGTATTCGGCCCTGCGCACGAGGCGATCGAGCACGTCACGCGCCGCCTCGCGGGCGGCGAGCGCGTGCGCATCGGGTCGCCCGAGCTCGAATTCGACGTGATCGACGTGCCGGGCCACACGCGGGGCCACATCGCGTACTTCCAGCCGGCGGGGCGGGCGAATGCCGCGCCGCACCTCTTTTGCGGCGATACGCTGTTCTCGTGCGGCTGCGGCCGCCTCTTCGAGGGCACGCCCGCGCAGATGCTCGCGTCGCTCGACGCGCTCGCGGCGCTGCCGGGCGACACGCGCGTGCATTGCGCGCACGAATACACGCTGTCGAACATCAAGTTCGCGCTCGCGTGCGAGCCGGACAACGCGGCGCTCGCCGCGTGGCGCGACGAAGCGCTCGCGCGCCGCGCGCGCAACGAGCCGACGCTGCCGACGACGATCGCGCACGAGCGTGCGGTGAACCCGTTCCTGCGCGCGGACAGCCCGTCGATCCGCGCGGCGCTCGAAGCGCAGCTACACGAGGCGGTGCCGGACCGGCTCGCCGCGTTCGCGCTGATGCGCGAGTGGAAAAACCGTTTTCGTTGAACCCTGGGAGCGATCGGGTCAAGCTCAAGCGGAATCTAGGGAGTCGGCCCCAAATACCCGATTTAGCAGGTTTTTTCGGCCTTTTTGTTGACGCGAAGCACGCACTTTCGTACTATCGCCTGCAATTTCCAGCTGTTGGAAGCCGAGATTTTCATGCGATTCCTCCTCAGTGCGCTGTTGGTCCTCACGCTCGCCGCCTGCGCGGGCACGGGACCGACCGCCCAAAATCCCGCGGCCGCCGACCCGCAAGCCGCTTCGGATTACTTGCGCAAGTCCGCCTCCGCGAAAGAAACCGTCGACGTCGACAAGCAATCGGTCGGCGATCTCACCACCGCCGACAGCGATCTCTGGGCGCGCATCCGCCGCGGCTTCCAGATGCCCGACCTGCAGAGCGACCTCGTCGACATGCAGGCGTCGTGGTACGCGCAGCGTCCCGACTACGTGCAGCGGATGACCGAGCGTTCGCAGAAGTATCTGTACCACATCGTCGAGGAGCTCGAGTCGCGCCATATGCCGACCGAGCTCGCGCTGCTGCCGTTCATCGAATCGGCGTACAACCCGCAGGCGCTGTCCGTCGCGAAGGCGGCGGGGATGTGGCAGTTCATGCCGGCCACGGGGCGCACGTACAACCTCAAGCGCAACATGTGGCAGGACGAGCGGCGCGACGTGCTCGCGTCGACGAGCGCCGCGCTCGACTACCTGTCGCGCCTGCATGACATGTTCGGCGACTGGTATCTCGCGCTCGCCGCGTACAACTGGGGCGAGGGCAACGTGCAGCGCGCGATCGCGCGCAACCAGGCGGCCGGCTTGCCGACCGACTACCAGAGCCTGCGGATGCCGAACGAGACGCGCAATTACGTGCCGAAGCTGCAGGCGGTCAAGAACATCGTGATGAACCCGCAGCAGTTCGGCCTCGCGCTGTCGGAGATCCCGAACCACCCGTATTTCGTGACGGTCACGACGTCGCGCGACATCGACGTGACGGTGGCCGCGAAGCTCGCGAACCTGCCGCTCGACGAATTCAAGTCGCTCAACCCGTCGTTCTCGAAGCCGGTGATTCTCGGCGCGACGCAGCCGCAGATCCTGCTGCCGTTCGACAACGCATCGGCGTTCGAGAAGGGCCTGAAGTCGTACGGCGGCCAGCTGTCGTCGTGGACCGCATATACCGTCACCGAGCGTTCGCGGCCCGCCGCGATCGCGGAGAAGATCGGCGTCGACGCGGACACGCTGATGCAAGTGAACAAGATTCCGGCCGGCATGCGGCTGAAGCCCGGCTCGACGATCGTCGTGCCACGCACCGACGACGACGACGAGGACATCAGCGCCGACGTCGCCGAGAACGGCGCGCTCGCGATGGAGCCGGACGTGCCGGACACGCGCAAGATGCTGATTCGCGTGCGGCGCAAGCAGTCGATGGAAGCGCTCGCGAGCCGCTACGGCGTGTCGGTCGCGCAGCTGCGCGCGTGGAACCGCACGCGCCGCGCGGTCGTGATGCCGGGCCAGACGATGGTGCTGCACGTGCCGGTCGGCCGCGCGGTGCCGGCCGAGCCGGGTCCGGAGCGGATCGCGACGTCGGTGTCGGGCGGCCACATCGAGCGCGCGAGCCTGCATACGGGCGGCAAGGCGAGCCGCGGCCGCAAGGCGGCGCCCGTGGCGTCGAAGGCGCCGGCGAAGGCCGCGAAGAGCAGCGCGAAGGCCGCGCCCGCGAAGGCCGCGAGCCACAAGGCGAAGAAAAAGTAAGACGAAATGGCGTGCGCGCGGTGGGGGCTTTTCGGCCGCCGGCGCGTAATCGACTACCATCGCGCAACGCCGTCACCCGGGTGACGGCGTTTTCGTTTGTGCGCGCCGCGCCGTGGGTCCGCCGGCCGGCCGCTTCACCGGTGAAGTGTGATGTCCGTTGTGCAATTTCGCGTGTTCGCGCTGTTCGCGATCGGCTATTTCGTTTCATACGTGTTTCGCGGCGTGAATCTCGGCTTCGCGCCGCTCATCACGCGCGACCTCGGCTTGTCCGCTGCCGACCTCGGCCTGCTGACGAGCCTCTATTTCCTCGGCTTCGCCTGCGCGCAGATTCCGGCCGGCGTGCTGCTCGACCGCTACGGTCCGCGCCGCGTGAGCGCCGTGCTGCTGCTCGTCGCGGCGGCGGGCGCGTGGGTGTTCGGCGCCGCGCACGACATCGGCACGATGATGGCCGGGCGTCTTTTGATCGGCGTCGGCGTGTCGGTGTGCCTCGGCGGCGCGTTCAAGGCGCTCGCGCAGCACTTCCCGGTCGCGCGGCTGCCGCTCCTGAACGGCTTCGTGATGGCGGTGGGCGGCCTGGGCGGCGTTGCGGTCGGCTCGCCGCTCGAATGGCTGCTCGGCTTCGCCGGCTGGCGCGCGGTGTGCGCGGGGCTCGGCGCGTTCACGGTGGCGGTGGCGGCCGCATTGTGGGCGTTCGCGCCCGACGCGCGACAGAGCCGCCACGATACGAGTGTCGTCGAGCAATTCGCCGGCACGTGGCGAATCGTCACGAACCGCACCTTCTGGAAGATCGCGTCGTTCTCGGTCGTCACGCAGGGCGTGTTCTATGCGATGCAGTCGCTGTGGGTCGGCGCGTATCTGCGCGACGTGAGCGGCTTCGCGCCGCGCGATGCGGCCGCGCTCGTGTCGGTGCTCGGTTTCGCGATGATGGCGGGCTGCGTCGGTTTCGGCGCGGCGGCGCGCGGACTCGAGCGGCGCGGTGTGTCCCTCTACGCGTTCTGCGGCTTCGGAATGGCGCTCTTCGTCGCGACCCAGGTCGCGATCATGCTGCGTGCGCCGCTGCCCGCCGCCGTGCTGTGGGCCGCGTACGGGGTGTTCGGCGGCGTCGGCATCCTGAGCTATGCGGTGCTCGCCGAGTATTTTCCCGTGCATCTGATCGGCCGCGCGAACACGACGCTCACGCTCGTCATCTTCGTGCTGATCTTCGGCTTCCAGGTCGGGGTGGGCGCGGTGCTGTCGCATTGGCCGACGCATGCGGGGCATTATCCGGCGGCCGCGCATCTGAGCGCCTGGAGCGTGCTCGTCGCGCTGCAGATCGCGAGCGCGGTGTGGTACGTGCTGCCCGACCGCGCGCTCGACAAGCCGGCCCGGCACGCGGGCTGATGCGCGTGCCGCCTGCTGCGGGCCAAGCAGTGGGCATGGACCGCGCTACGCGTTGCCATTGCCGGCGCGGTTCGCCGCGTGACATACCGCATTGGCGAATGCGATGCCGCGGGCGGTCGCGCACCGTTGCCGGCGCGCGGAGCGCTTCAACTGCGCCGATCGACGTACTCGATGTACCCGCGCCCGCCCGCAGGGCGGCCGTCGCGCTCGCCTTCCCATCGATAGCCGCCGACATAGCCGGTGCCGATGCCGAACAGCATCGGCGTGTCGACCGTCGCGTCGATGGCGAACAGATTGCGGCCATGCCGGTCGCGCACGCGCCACGTGAACGTCTCGGGCAGTCTCATCTCGTTGCCGTCCGGCGCGACGGCCGGCCGCGCCTGCGCGCTCAGCACGCGGAAATGGACATCGGCGTCGAGCCGGTGTGCGCATTGGCCGACGACGCGCAGATACGCGCTCGTCAGCGCCGAATGGCCGTCGACCTGAATGTGCGCGAGCAGCAACTGCGTGTCGGCGTCGAGGTCGATCACCTGATAGCTGAACACGTTCCACGGCAGCTTCGCGGCTTTCGGGAGGAAGCGGTTGTAGAGCAGGTACGGCGACGTGCCGCGCGCGTATTCGTAGGTGCAGAGGCCGGACACGGTGATCGCTGTGCCGCCGTGCTCGATCGTGCCCCGATAGCGGGTGACGAGCGCGATGTGTTCGTAGAAGCGGCCTTTCGCGAACCATGTAACGTCGCCTGTCGCGGTGAGCGCCAGATCGACCGCGAAGCCGTCGCGGCGGCTTTTGAGCCGGAACTCCGGGTAGCGGCCGCTCAGTTCCAGGTCGCCGCCGAGGCGCAGCAGGCTGCCGTCGGCGTGCCACTCGGTGTCACGCGGTATCGAGTAGTGCGTGAAATGGCGATCGACGGCGGCCGCCGTGCCGTGCACGAGCGTCGCGGTTTGCAGCGGGCCGTCGCCCGGCGCGGCCGCGAAGTCGGTGTCGAACACGCGCATGCCGGCGCTGCCGAGGATGATCGCGGTGGCCATGAATTGATGCGGCGCGGGCAGGTCCGGAATCATGATCCCGTAATGCACGAGGCCGAATCGGCGTGCGCCGCCGTCCGGCGCGAAGGTCATCGGCACGGGCAGTCCGTGCTGCACGGATGGTTCGACCGGCCGCAGAATCTGCGTGGCGACTTTGGTGAACAGATAGCCGCGCAATCCTCGCCAGCCGCGGTGGCGATGTTTGCTGTCGATGAGCGGCAGGGCGGGGGTGGTGCCCGGGGGCGGGGCGAGGGGGGTGCTCATGTCGTCTCCTGTTTGTCGCGCGAGCACGGCGTTGGGTGCGCGTGTGTGGCGAAGCGCCAGCGGCTTCGCAGTCGTCGAATATGTCGCCGATGCGATGGCCGCGTACTCGGCCTCGCGACCGTGGCCGGCGAGCGGCGATCGCCGGTGATTGGGCGTGCGGGAAAGATCGCATTGAGCGTTACATTGTGCAATGGCATATTGGGCGCATTCCGAACATTTGAGGCCATCTTGACCGTCAAGCTCGCCCACTGGGATTTCGTCCGGCCTGTCGGGACGACGCGCGTGCTCGTCGACGTGGGAGTCGAGCAGGGGATGGCCGTCGACCGGTGCCTGGGCGGCAGCGGCATCCCCTTCGATCTGCTCGACAAGCTGGACGCCGCAGTCGCCGCCACGCAGGAACTGTGCATCATCCGCAATCTGATGCGGCTGCTGGGGCCGGACTTTCCGCTCGGCATCGAGATCGGCCGGCGCTATCACGCGACCGCCTACGGCGTCTGGGGGTTCGCGCTCATGAGCAGCGCGACGTTCGGCGAAGCCGTGTCGGTCGGCTTGCGCTACCTTCAATTGACGTCGACCTTCTGCGACATCCGGCCGACCGTGCGCGGCGAGGATGCGACACTCGTGATCGGCGATCGCGACCTGCCCGGCGACGTGCGCGACGTGCTGGTCGAAATCACGGCGGCCGCGCTGATCACGCTGCAATTCGATCTCGATGCGACGAACTTGCCGGTCAAGCGGCTTGCGCTCAAGATGGAGGCGCCGCCGTACGCGGACCGCTTCCGGGCGCTGTTCGGCGTGTCGCCCGAGTTTGGCGCGGCGGAAAACGCGTTGTCGGTCGACGCGCGTTGTCTGAATCTGACGCTGCCGCAGCGCAACGCGCTGACGCGGCGGCAATGTGAAGACGAATGCCGGCGCGTGCTCGAGCGGCGTCGTCGACGCGAGGGATGGGCGGGGCGCGTGCGCTGGCGTCTCGCGGGCGATCCGGCGCGCGGCCCGACGATGGACGTGCTCGCGGCCGAGTTCGGCGTGAGCGTGCGCACGTTGCGGCGGCGGCTCGCGGACGAGGGGACGGATTACGAGGCGGTTGTCGACGAGGTTCGCGAAACGCTCGCCGAGGAATTGCTCGTGACCACGACGCTCACCGTCGCGGAAGTGTCGGAGCGGCTCGGCTATTCGGAGCCGTCCGCGTTCGCGCGCGCGTTTCGGCGCTGGAAAGGGGTGCCGCCGAACGAATTCCGGCGGTCCGTGTGAAGGCATGCCGCGTGCGCGCCGCGGCGGTGCGCGGCCGATGGCCGGAATCGGCGGCGTTGCGGCCGATGTCGGCGCGGCCGTGGTTTCGGCGCACAGCCGCCCCGGCGGGCGCGAGCCCGCACGAAATGCGCCGATCGATTGAAGATAAGGCCAATTTCACGCTATAATTTGAAAGTTTGTGCTAATCAACCTCGCACCCTAGCGCCTACCTCCTTCATCCCGTTCGTCCGCCGCACGCCGCTTGACGCAGGCGATGCCGCGAAACCCGCGCCCGCGCGCGCCGTTTCGCGCTCGACCGCAAGCCCGCGCGCGCAAGCGCCCACGCGCGCCGTGATGCGTCACGCGGCCCGCGAGCGCGCGGCAGGATAGACAGGTCGGCGGCAAGGGTGTCCCCCAAGGAGCCCCCCGTGTTGCCGTCTTTTTCTCCCGCATTGCTCGCACTCGCCGACGGCACGGTCTTTCGTGGTTATTCGATCGGCGCGGCCGGCCATACGATCGGCGAAGTCGTGTTCAACACCGCGATCACCGGCTATCAGGAAATCCTCACTGATCCGAGCTATGCACGCCAGATCGTCACGCTGACCTATCCGCACATCGGCAACGTCGGCGTGAACGCCGAGGACGTCGAGGCGACGAAAGTCCATGCCGCCGGCCTCATCGTGCGCGATCTGCCCGCGCTCGCGTCGAACTTCCGGATGGAGCGCACGCTCGGCGATTACCTGCGCGACGAGGGTGTCGTCGCGATCGCGGGCATCGACACCCGCAAGCTGACCCGCATCCTGCGCGACAAGGGCGCGCAGAACGGCTGCATCCTGACGGGCTCCGACGACGAGGCGAATGCGATCGCGCTCGCGCGCTCGTTCCCGGGCTTGGCCGGCATGGATCTCGCGAAGGTCGTGTCGACGGCGAAGCCGTTCGAATGGAAGCAGACCGAATGGCGCCTCGGCAGCGGCTACGGGATGCAGGAGACGCCGCGCTACCGCGTCGTCGCGTACGACTTCGGCGTGAAGTACAACATCCTGCGCATGCTTGCCGAGCGCGGCTGCCACGTGACGGTGCTGCCCGCGCAGGCGAGCGCGGCCGATGCGCTCGCGCTCAACCCGGACGGCATTTTCCTGTCGAACGGCCCCGGCGATCCGCAGCCGTGCGATTACGCGATCGCCGCGACGAAGGAATTCATCGAGCGCGGCGTGCCGACCTTCGGCATCTGCCTCGGCCACCAGATCATGGGCCTCGCGGTCGGCGCGAAGACGCTCAAGATGAAGACGGGCCACCACGGCGCGAACCATCCGGTGAAGGATCTCGGGAACGGCCGCGTCGTGATCACGTCGCAGAACCACGGCTTCGCGGTCGACGCCGATTCGCTGCCCGCGAACGCGCGCGCGACGCACGTGTCGCTGTTCGACGGCACGCTGCAGGGCTTCGAGCTGACCGACAAGCCCGCGTTCTGCTTTCAGGGCCACCCGGAAGCGTCGCCCGGCCCGCATGACATCGGCTATCTGTTTGACCGCTTCACCGCGCTGATGGACGCGGCGAAGACGCGCAGCGCCTGAGCCCATCGCATCGATCACGGAGTCTCGCATCATGTTCGGCCACGCACTCGGTATCACGGATCTCTGGACCTACGTGTTCGGAGTAGTGTTCATCATTCTGCTGCCGGGGCCGAACTCGATGTACGTGCTGTCGCTCGCCGCGCAGCGCGGCGTGAAAACCGGCTACCGCGCCGCGTGCGGCGTGTTTCTCGGCGACGCCGTGCTGATGGTGCTGTCGGCCGCGGGCGTCGCGTCGCTGCTGAAGGCGAACCCGCTGCTGTTCTCGGTCGTCAAGTACGGCGGCGCCGCGTACCTGCTGTACATCGGCGCCGGCATGCTGCGCGGCGCGTGGCGCAAGCTCGCCCGGCCCGCCGACGCCGACGCCGACGCCGGTGCCGACGTGCAGCGCGCGGTCGACGGCGAGCGGCCGTTTCGCAAGGCGCTCGTCGTGAGCCTTCTGAATCCGAAGGCGATCCTGTTCTTCATCTCGTTCTTCATCCAGTTCGTCGATCCGACTTACGCGCATCCGGCGCTGTCGTTCGTCGTGCTGGGCGCGATCGCGCAGCTCGCGAGCTTCCTGTATCTGAGCACGCTGATCTTCACGGGCGCGCGTCTCGCCGATCATTTCCGCCGCCGCCGCAAGCTCGCGGCGGGCGCGTCGGGCGGCGTGGGCGGCCTGTTCGTCGGCTTTTCCGTGAAGCTCGCGCTCGCGACGATGAGCTGAGCGCCGCCCGTCGTTCGCGCATCAACGATTATTTTTTGAATCTCAAGAGCCATGCCAAAACGCACAGACATCAACAGCATCCTCATCATCGGCGCCGGCCCGATCATCATCGGCCAGGCGTGCGAGTTCGACTATTCGGGCGCGCAGGCATGCAAGGCGTTGCGTGAGGAGGGCTACAAGGTCATCCTCGTCAACAGCAATCCGGCGACGATCATGACCGATCCGAACACGGCGGACGTCACGTACATCGAGCCGATCACGTGGGAAGTCGTCGAGCGCATCATCGCGAAGGAGCGCCCGGACGCGATCCTGCCGACGATGGGCGGCCAGACCGCGCTCAACTGCGCGCTCGACCTGCATCACCACGGCGTGCTCGAGAAGTACGCGGTCGAATTGATCGGCGCGTCGCCCGCGGCGATCGACAAGGCCGAGGACCGCCAGAAGTTCAAGGACGCGATGACGAAAATCGGCCTCGGCTCGGCGAAGTCCGGCATCGCGCACTCGATGGAAGAGGCGCTCAAGGTGCACGCGGACATCGCGGTGGCCACGGGCGGCAGCGGCTATCCGGCCGTGATCCGTCCGTCGTTCACGCTCGGCGGCTCGGGCGGCGGCATCGCGTACAACCGCGAGGAATTCGAGGAGATCTGCAAGCGCGGCCTCGACCTGTCGCCCACGCGCGAGCTGCTGATCGAAGAGTCGCTGCTCGGCTGGAAGGAATACGAAATGGAAGTCGTGCGCGACCGCGCCGACAACTGCATCATCGTCTGCTCGATCGAGAACCTCGACCCGATGGGCGTGCACACCGGCGACTCGATCACGGTTGCGCCCGCGCAGACGCTCACCGACAAGGAATACCAGATCCTGCGCAACGCATCGCTCGCGGTGCTGCGCGAGATCGGCGTCGACACGGGCGGCTCGAACGTGCAGTTCGCGATCAATCCGAAGGACGGCCGCATGGTCGTCATCGAAATGAACCCGCGCGTGTCGCGTTCGTCGGCGCTCGCATCGAAGGCGACGGGCTTTCCGATCGCGAAGGTCGCGGCGAAGCTCGCGGTCGGCTACACGCTCGACGAGCTGAAGAACGAAATCACGGGCGGCCAGACGCCGGCGTCGTTCGAGCCGACGATCGACTACGTCGTCACGAAGATCCCGCGCTTCGCGTTCGAGAAGTTCCGCGAAGCGGATTCGCGGCTGACGACGCAGATGAAGTCGGTCGGCGAGGTGATGGCGATCGGCCGCACGTTCCAGGAGTCGTTCCAGAAGGCGCTGCGCGGCCTCGAGGTCGGCGTCGACGGCCTCGACGAGAAGACGACGAGCCGCGACGAGATCATCCGCGAGATCGGCGAGCCGGGTCCGGACCGGATCTGGTACGTGGGCGACGCGTTCCGCGTCGGCATGTCGCGCGAGCAGATCTTCGAGGAGACGGCGATCGATCCGTGGTTCCTCGCGCAGATCGAGCAGATCGTGCTGAAGGAGAAGGCGCTCGCCGGCCGCACGCTCGCGAGCCTGACGAAGAACGAGCTGCACTACCTGAAGCAGGGCGGCTTCTCCGACCGCCGCCTCGCGAAGCTGCTCGGCGCGACGCCGGAAGACGTCCGCAAGCGCCGTCTCGAACTGAACGTGCGCCCGGTCTACAAGCGCGTCGACACCTGCGCGGCCGAGTTCGCGACGAAGACGGCCTACATGTACTCGACCTACGAGGAAGAGTGCGAGGCGCAGCCGACCACGAACAAGAAGATCATGGTGCTGGGCGGCGGCCCGAACCGGATCGGCCAGGGCATCGAGTTCGATTACTGCTGCGTGCACGCGGCGCTCGCGATGCGCGAGGACGGTTATGAAACGATCATGGTCAACTGCAATCCGGAAACGGTGTCGACCGACTACGACACGTCCGATCGCCTGTACTTCGAGCCGCTCACGCTCGAGGACGTGCTCGAGATCGTCGACAAGGAAAAGCCGGTCGGCGTGATCGTCCAGTACGGCGGCCAGACGCCGCTGAAGCTCGCGCTCGATCTCGAGGCGCACGGCGTGCCGATCATCGGCACGTCGCCGGACATGATCGACGCGGCCGAAGACCGCGAGCGCTTCCAGAAGCTGCTGCAGGATCTCGGCCTGCGCCAGCCGCCGAACCGCACCGCGCGCGCCGAGGGCGAAGCGCTCGCGCTCGCCGACGAGATCGGCTATCCGCTCGTCGTGCGGCCGTCGTACGTGCTCGGCGGCCGCGCGATGGAAATCGTCCACGAGCCGCGCGACCTCGAGCGCTACATGCGCGAGGCGGTGAAGGTGTCGAACGATTCGCCGGTGCTGCTCGACCGCTTCCTGAACGACGCGATCGAGTGCGACGTCGACTGCATCTGCGACGGCGACGCCGTGTTCATCGGCGGCGTGATGGAGCACATCGAGCAGGCGGGCGTCCACTCGGGCGACTCGGCATGCTCGCTGCCGCCGTACTCGCTGTCAAAGGAAACCGTGGCCGAGCTGAAGCGCCAGACGGGTGCGATGGCGAAGGCGCTGAACGTGGTCGGGCTGATGAACGTGCAGTTCGCGATCCAGCAGGTGCCCGCCGACGCGAATTCGGCGGACGGTTCGAAGCAGGACATCATCTACGTGCTCGAAGTGAACCCGCGCGCATCGCGCACGGTGCCGTACGTGTCGAAGGCGACCAGCCTGCCGCTCGCGAAGATCGCGGCGCGCGCGATGGTCGGCCAGAAGCTCGCGCAGCAGGGCGTGACGAAGGAAGTGGAGCCGCCGTACTTCAGCGTGAAGGAAGCGGTGTTCCCGTTCATCAAGTTCCCGACCGTCGATCCGGTGCTCGGGCCCGAGATGCGTTCGACGGGCGAAGTGATGGGCGTCGGCACGACGTTCGGCGAAGCGCTCTTCAAGTCGCAGCTCGCGGCGGGCTCGCGCCTGCCGGAGTCGGGCACGGTGCTGCTGACCGTGATGGATGCGGACAAGCCGAAGGCGGTCGAGGTCGCGAAGATGCTGCACGACCTCGGCTATCCGCTCGTCGCGACGCGCGGCACGGCCGCCGCGATCGAGTCGGCGGGTGTGCCGGTGAAGGTCGTGAACAAGGTGAAGGACGGCCGTCCGCACATCGTCGACATGATCAAGAACGGCGAGATCGCGCTCGTGTTCACGACGGTCGACGAGACGCGCGCGGCGATCGCCGATTCGCGTTCGATCCGGATGAGCGCGCAGGCGCACAAGGTCACGTATTACACGACGATGTCCGGCGCGCGCGCGGCAGTGGAGGGCCTGCGCTATCTGAAGAACTTGGAAGTCTATGATTTACAAGGCCTGCACGCTCGCCTAAACTAAGCCTCCAGTTACCTGTCGAAGCAATACGTGCCGCGATTAAGCGGCGTTTCCGATGTTTCGGAAATGCGCTTAATCGCGGTGATTTTTTTTATAGCCGTTTTAGCTATTGAGTCGTTTATGAGCACCATTCCGTTGACGAAGCGTGGCGCAGATCAACTGCGCGATGAACTGCAGCGCCTGAAGTCGGTCGAGCGGCCGGCCGTCATCAACGCGATCGCAGAAGCGCGCGCGCAGGGTGACTTGTCCGAGAACGCCGAGTACGACGCCGCAAAAGAAAAGCAGGGCTTCATCGAGGGACGTATCGCCGAAATCGAGTCGAAGCTGTCGGCCGCGCAGATCATCGATCCGACCGCGCTGGATGCCGACGGCCGTGTGGTGTTCGCGGCGACGGTCGAGCTCGAGGATCTCGAATCGGGCAATACCGTCAAGTACCAGATCGTCGGCGACGACGAGGCCGATCTCGATCACGGCCTGATCTCGGTCAGCTCGCCGATCGCGCGCGCGCTGATCGGCAAGTCCGAAGGCGACGTCGCGGCAGTTCAGGCGCCGAGCGGCGTGCGCGAGTACGAAATCATCTCGGTGCTGTACATCTGATGTCCGGTTCCGCGGCGCCGCACCGGCTGTTTCGCCTGCTGGCGACGATCTGGGTCGGCAGTCTGCTGACGATCGGCTATGCGGTGGCGCCGGTGCTGTTCGCGACGCTCGATCGGGCGACGGCGGGTTCCGTCGCCGCGCGCCTGTTCAACATCGAGGCGACGATCGGCGCGGTGTGCGGCGTGCTGCTGATCGGCTTGTCGAATCTGCTCGTGCGGCGCGGCCACGATTCCTACCGCCGGCTGCGCCGGCTGCTGGCCGCGATGCTCGGCTGCGTGCTGGTCGGCTATTTCGCGTTGCAGCCGTTCATGAACGCGCTGCGCGTCGCGGCGCTCGAGGCGGGCACCGACGTCGGCCATTCCGCGTATGCGGGGCGCTTCGCGCTCCTGCATGGCGTGTCGAGCCTCTTTTATCTCGTCGAGAGCCTCGTCGGCGTGTGGCTGATCTGGCGGCTGCCGGGGCACGGCGGCTCGAGCCCGCTTGGCGGCGCGCGGCGCGCATAGCCGGCGCATATCATCCGGCGCGGCGCACGCGCGCGCTGGAAGCGCGGGCTTGCCCGGCCGGCGATCCGGCCGTGTGGCAAGCCCGAAGGCGATTACTTCTCGTTCTGATGCTGGCGCTTCGCGCTCGACTGGCGTTTTTTCGCGCGCTTGACGTTGCCGCCCGCGGTCACGCGTTCGTTGCCGAGCACGCGCACTTTCTCCGGCTTCGGCCGGCGGACGGCGGGCGCGTTCGGCGATTGCTTCACCACCTTGACGACGCGCGGCGCGCGGCCCTTCGCGTCAGCCGACGGCGCGGCGCCCGCGCGGGCGGCCTCGCGCGCGCTCGGCACGCCGCGGCGGCCGCGCGGCGGCGCCTCTTCGGCCTGCTCGGGCTTCCAGATCACGAGCAGCTTGCCGATGTGCTGGATCGGCGCGGCATTCAGGCGGTCGCAGATTTCGTCGTAGATCGCGACGCGCTCGTCGCGCTCGTCGCCGAATACGCGGATCTTGATCAGCTGGTGCGCGGCGAGGTGGACTTTGATCTCGGCGAGCACGGCATTGGTAAGCCCTTCTGCGCCGATCAGCACGACGGGCTTGAGCGCATGGGCTTCGGAACGCAGCGCGGAGCGCTCGGCGGGGGAAAGCGAAAGGGCGGGCATCGGAATGAGGAATTCGAATCAAATTGACGGCGGGCGAGCCGGGAAGAGCGGCAAAGCTTTTCCGCGGCGGCGCGCCGAAACCACGTAAAATCGCGGCTTGGGCCCGTCGGGGCCGAAAGCCGCGCCAATAAGTCCCGTATTATCCGCCAAAAGTGCGGCTTCACGAAGCAATCGGCAGCAATCTCTCCATCGCATGGCAAAGAACCGCTTTAACCAATCCTGGTTGCATGACCACATCAACGACCCGTACGTCAAAATGGCGCAGCGGGAGGGCTATCGCGCGCGCGCCGCGTACAAGCTGAAGGAAATCGACGAGCAGGACAAGCTGATCCGTCCGGGCCAGGTGATCGTCGACCTGGGCGCCGCGCCGGGGAGCTGGAGCCAGTACGCGCGCAACAAGCTTGCGCGGGGCTTGCGGCGCGACGCGGTGCGTGAGGGCGGGATCGACGGCACGATCATCGCGCTCGACATGCTGCCGATGGAGCCCATCGCCGACGTCCATTTCATCCAGGGTGACTTCCGCGAGGAGGACGTGCTGCACCAATTGGAGGAAGTCCTCGCCGGGCGCTCGGTCGACCTTGTAATTTCCGACATGGCCCCCAACCTGTCCGGCGTGGCGGTCGCGGATGCGGCGCGGATCGAGCATGTCTGCGATCTGGCGCTCGAATTTGCGCAAAACCATCTGAAACCGGATGGGGCCCTTTTGGTGAAGTGCTTCCACGGCAGCGGCTACAGCCAGATTGTCGAGAAATTCAAGCACCAATTTAAAACGGTGGCGCCGCGCAAGCCAAAAGCTTCCCGCGACAAATCGTCCGAAACGTTTATTTTGGGTCGGCATCTGAAGCAACCGCGCTGAAGGTGGCATGGCGCGGCAGGATGCGCCGGAGCCCTTGCCAGTCGTGCCGCGCGCCTATCGGCGCGGTAGCGAATCCTTATGGCGAGGGGCTGCGGACTGGATTAGAATGCCTGAGGAGCGCCGCAAGGCAAATGTAGGCGCTCGTCTATGAGTGAAGGAGTGGTGCTTTGAACAACAATATGTTTTCGAAGGCAGCAGTGTGGCTCGTGATCGCACTGGTGCTGTTTACGGTGTTCAAGCAGTTCGACAAGCCCCGCGTCCAGGAAGGCGTCTCCTATTCGCAGTTCATGGATGACGCGAAGAACGGCAAGATCAAGAACGTCGTCGTGCAGGGGCGCAACCTCACCGTCACTCCCGCGGATGGTCAGAAATATCAGATCGTGTCGCCGGGCGACATCTGGATGGTCGGCGATCTGATGAAGTACGGCGTGCAGGTCAGCGGCAAGGCCGACGACGAGCCGAACGCGCTCGTCTCCGCGCTCTACTACCTCGGTCCCACGCTGCTCATCATCGTGTTCTGGTTCTACATGATGAGACAGATGCAGGGCGGCGGTAAGGGCGGGGCCTTCTCGTTCGGCAAATCCCGCGCGCGGCTGATCGACGAGAACAACAACGCGGTCAACTTCTCCGACGTCGCCGGCTGCGACGAAGCGAAGGAGGAAGTGTCCGAGCTCGTCGATTTCCTGCGCGATCCCCAGAAATTCCAGAAGCTCGGCGGCCGCATCCCGCGCGGCGTGCTGCTCGTCGGGCCTCCCGGCACCGGTAAGACGCTGCTCGCACGCGCGATCGCGGGCGAGGCGAAGGTGCCGTTCTTCAGCATCTCGGGCTCGGACTTCGTCGAAATGTTCGTCGGCGTCGGCGCGGCCCGCGTGCGCGACATGTTCGAACAGGCGAAGAAGCATGCGCCGTGCATCGTGTTCATCGACGAAATCGACGCGGTCGGCCGTCATCGCGGCGCTGGCATGGGCGGCGGCAACGACGAGCGTGAGCAGACGCTGAACCAGATGCTCGTCGAGATGGACGGTTTCGAGGCGAATTCGGGCGTGATCGTGATCGCCGCGACGAACCGCTCCGACGTGCTCGACAAGGCGCTGCTGCGTCCGGGCCGTTTCGACCGCCAGGTCTACGTCGGCCTGCCGGACATCCGCGGCCGCGAGCAGATCATGCGCGTGCACCTGCGCAAGGTGCCGATCGCGAACGACGTCGACGCGGCGGTCATCGCGCGCGGCACGCCGGGCTTCTCGGGTGCCGATCTCGCGAACCTCGTCAACGAGGCCGCGCTGTTCGCGGCGCGCCGCGGCAAGCGGATCGTCGAGATGCAGGATTTCGAGGACGCGAAGGACAAGATCTTCATGGGGCCGGAGCGCAAGTCGGCCGTGATCCGCGAGGAAGCGAAGCGCGCGACCGCGTACCACGAGTCGGGCCACGCGGTGATCGCGAAGCTGCTGCCGAAGGCCGATCCGGTCCACAAGGTCACGATCATCCCGCGCGGCCGTGCGCTGGGCGTCACGTGGCAACTGCCGGAGCATGACAACGAGACGTATTCGAAGGACTACCTGCTCGATCGCCTCGCGATCCTGTTCGGCGGCCGGGTGGCGGAAGAGCTGTTCCTGAACCTCGTCAGCACCGGCGCGTCGGACGACTTCAACAAGGCGACGCAGACCGCGCGCGCGATGGTGGCCCGCTTCGGGATGACCGACGCGCTCGGGCCGATGGTCTACGTCGACGACGAGAATGACGGCGGCCCGTTCGGCCGAGGCTTCACGCGCACGATTTCGGAAGCGACGCAGCAGAAGGTCGACGCGGAAATCCGCCGCGTGCTCGACGAACAGTACGGCCTCGCGCGCCGTCTGCTCGATGAGAATCGCGACAAGGTCGAGGCGATGACGGCTGCGCTGATGGAGTGGGAAACGATCGACGCCGATCAGATCAACGACATCATGGAAGGGCGTCCGCCGCGCTCGCCGAAGAGCGCGCCGCCGGCCGGCGATCCTTCGTCGGGCGGTTCGTCCGGCGCCGAAGTCAAGCCGGGCAACGCCACCGCGCCGGCATAAACGATCGCGGATTTCGTTCACGGGCTGGTGTGGCTGTCACACCGGCCCGTTTTGCTTTCTTGCCTGACGCATTTCATCGCTTCCCATCGCGTTCGATCCGACGCCCGAGCTCGTGTCCCATCCCGATTCCGCTTTTCCCGTTCCCGAACCGCTTCAATGCGGCCGCTTCACGCTGACCTTCGAGCGCCCCCTCGTGATGGGGATTCTCAATGTCACGCCCGATTCGTTCTCCGACGGCGGCCGCTATGTCGTTCGTGACGCTGCGCTCGCGCAGGCGGAGCGAATGATCGCCGAGGGCGCCGACATCATCGACATCGGCGGCGAGTCGACGCGGCCCGGCGCGCCGCCCGTGCCGCTCGACGAGGAGCTCGAGCGTGTGATTCCGCTCGTCGAAGCGCTGCGCGGCATGAATGTGCCGCTGTCGGTCGACACGTACAAGCCTGCCGTGATGCACGCGTCGCTCGCGGCGGGAGCCGATCTGATCAACGACATCTGGGGCCTGCGCCAGCCGGGCGCGATCGACGCCGTGCGCGACAGCGCGTGCGGCCTTTGCGTGATGCACATGCTCGGCGAGCCGCAGACGATGCAGGTGCACGAGCCCGACTATCGCGACGTCGTCGCCGACGTGCGTGCGTTTCTTGCCGAACGGGCCGACGCGCTGGTGCGGGCGGGCATCGATTTCCGGCGTATCAGCGTCGATCCGGGGTTCGGTTTCGGCAAGTCGGTGATAGAACACAACTACGCGCTGCTCGCGCATTTGCCGTTCACGGCGCCGACGCGGCCCGACGGGCGCGCGTATCCGATTCTCGCGGGCATGTCGCGCAAGTCCATGCTGGGCGCGCTGATCGGCAAGCCGGCGCCCGAGCGCGTCGCGGCGAGCGTCGCCGCGGCGGTTTGCGCGGTCGAGCGGGGAGCGGCGATCGTGCGCGTGCACGATGTCGCGGCGACCGTCGACGCACTGAAAGTATGGAGCGCCGTGCGCGATGCCGCGCGGCTAGCATAAGTCGAAACAAGGAGGAAGGTTCTACATGGGACGTCGTTATTTCGGCACGGACGGCATTCGCGGCAAGGTCGGCGAGGCGCCGATCACGCCCGATTTCGTGTTGCGGCTCGGCTATGCGGCGGGCAAGGTGCTCGCGAGCGCGTCCGGGCGCGCGGCGTCGGGCGCGCGCCCGACGGTGCTGATCGGCAAGGACACGCGCGTGTCGGGCTACATGCTCGAAGCGGCGCTCGAGGCCGGCTTCTCGGCGGCGGGCGTCGACGTGATGCTGGCGGGGCCGATGCCGACGCCGGGCGTCGCGTACCTGACGCGCGCGCTGCGACTGTCGGCGGGCGTCGTGATCAGCGCGTCGCACAATCCGTATCACGACAACGGCATCAAGTTTTTCTCGGCTGACGGCAACAAGCTGCCGGACGAAACCGAGGCCGCGATCGAAGCGTGGCTCGACAAGCCGCTCGAATGCGCGCCGTCGGACGGGCTCGGCAAGGCGCGGCGTCTCGACGACGCGGCCGGCCGCTACATCGAGTTCTGCAAGAGCACGTTCCCGGCGGCGTTCGATCTGCGCGGGATGAAGCTCGTTGTCGACTGCGCGCACGGCGCCGCGTATCAGGTCGCGCCGCACGTGTTTCACGAGCTCGGCGCGGACGTGATCCCGATCGGCGTCGCGCCGAACGGCTTCAACATCAACGACGGCGTCGGCGCAACCGCGCCCGATGCGCTGATGCGCGCGGTGCGTGCGAACCACGCGGATCTCGGCATTGCGCTCGACGGCGACGCGGACCGGCTGCTGGTCGTCGATCACACCGGCCGGCTGTATAACGGCGACGAGCTGCTTTATGTGCTGGTCAAGGACCGCATCGCAACTAACGGCCAAGTCGAGGGGGCGGTGGGAACGTTGATGACGAATCTCGCCGTCGAAGTCGCACTGAAAGACGTGGGCGTGCAGTTCGTGCGGGCGGCGGTTGGCGATCGCTATGTGCTCGAGCAGCTTCGCGAGCGCGGCTGGCAGCTCGGTGCCGAAGGTTCCGGCCACATTCTGTCGCTCGATCGGCATTCGACGGGCGACGGGATCGTGTCGGCGCTTCTCGTGCTCGCGGCGCTCAAGCGCAGCGGCACGACGCTCGCGCAGATGCTAGACGGCGTCACGCTGTTCCCGCAGAAGCTGATCAACGTGCGGATGAAGCCGGGCGCCGACTGGAAGGGCAGCGACGCGATCCGGCGCGCGATCGATTCCGCCGAAGGGGCGCTCGCGGGCAGCGGACGGGTGCTGATTCGTGCGTCCGGCACGGAGCCCGTGCTGCGCGTGATGGTCGAGGCTCGGCACGCGGCGGACGCGAACCGCCACGCGGAGGCGATCGCCGACGCGGTCAGGCAGGCGACGGCGTAAGCGCGGAGCGCTTACGCCGGGACCGAGCCGACCGAGCCGACCGAGCCGACCGAGCCGACCGAGCCGACCGAGCCGACCGAGCCGACCGAGTCAGCCGAGTCAGCCGAGTCAGCCGAGTCAGCCGAGTCAGCCGAGTCAGCCGAGTCAGCCGAGTCAGCCGAGTCAGCCGAGTCAGCCGAGTCGGGGTCGCAACACTACTCGGCGAGCTTCCATATCAGCGGGGCCGCCGATCCCCCCGGATCGGCGGCCCCGCGGCGTTTTCACGCCTTGCTCGAGGTCGTCCAATCAAATAGACCGTAGCCCGCGCGCCAGTCATCTTCTCCACGATCCGACCCCGCTACTCCCCCTCGCCAACATCGACCTTTTCTTTCGCGTGAATTTTTTCCTACGCTCTACAGGCGGCGTGCTCGCATTGGCCGGCGGCCCCGACGGAGGCCGTTGTCGCCTTTCAATCGAGTCATGTTACTGTCACAGCAGGTTCATCGAATGTCACATTACTGTCATGAGGAGCCCCTAATCTTCGCGGTGCCGTAGTCATCCGCTCACACACTGGAGGTCTCATGAAATTGATGCAAACCGCGTTCGCCGGTCTCGCCGGCGCGCTTTTCGCGGTCGCCGCACACGCCGACATCACCGGCGCGGGCAGCACCTTCGCCATGCCGATTTACACGAAATGGGCAGCCGACTATCAGCAGTCGGGCGGCGCGAAGGTCAACTACCAAGGCATCGGCTCGTCGGGCGGCCTGAAGCAGATCGTCGCGAAGACGGTCGATTTCGCCGGCTCGGATGCGCCTCTGAAGGATGACGAACTCGCGAAGGAAGGCCTCTTCCAGTTCCCGACGGTGGTGGGCGGCGTCGTGCCCGTCATCAACGTGCCGGGCGTGAAGGCGGGCGAGCTGACGCTGTCGGGCGCCGTCCTCGGCGACATCTATCTCGGCAAGATCAAGAAGTGGAACGATCCGGCGATCGCGGCGCTGAACCCGAAGGTCAAGCTGCCGGACACGGACATCGCAGTGGTTCGCCGCGCGGACGGCTCGGGCACGAGCTTCATCTGGACGAACTACCTGTCGAAGGTCAACGAGGAGTGGAAGTCGAAGGTCGGCGAAGGCACGACCGTCAACTGGCCGACGGGCACGGGCGGCAAGGGCAACGACGGCGTCGCGGCATTCGTGCAGCGTCTGCCGGGCGCGATCGGCTATGTCGAGTGGGCGTACGCGAAGAAGAACAACATGGCCTACACCGCGCTGAAGAACTCGACGGGCACGGTGGTCGAGCCGAAGACCGAAACGTTCAAGGCGGCTGCCGCCGGCGCGAACTGGTCGAAGTCGTTCTACCAGATCCTCACGAACCAGCCGGGCAAGGACGCGTGGCCGGTCGTCGGCGCGACGTTCGTGCTGCTGCACGCGAAGCAGGACAAGCCGGCGCAAGGCGCGGAAACGCTGAAGTTCTTCGACTGGGCGTTCAAGAACGGCGCGAAGGCGGCGGACGATCTGGATTACATCTCGCTGCCGGCGTCGGTCGAGACGGAAATCCGCAAGCAGTGGAAGGTGAAGGTGACGGACGCGGCGGGCAAGACGGTCGCCGAGTAAGCTCGACGGCAACGTCGCAGCGGTTCGCCGCCCGGCTGCACGGCCGGGCGGCGTTTGCGGTACAGGCGGGCGGCGCAAGCCGTTCGTCATTGAAAAACAGGCTCCCATGTCTGACATTCCTTTCGCGTCGACACGATCCGGCGGCCAGGCGCCCATGCGCGCGCCGAGCCGGTACGGCGACATCGTGTTCGGCGGCCTCACGCGCGTCGCCGCCATCGTGACGCTACTCCTTCTCGGTGGCATCATCGTGTCGCTCGTCGTCGCGTCGATGCCGACCATCGAAAAATTCGGCCTCTCGTTCCTTTGGCACACGGAATGGGACCCCAACTCCGATTTGTACGGCGCGCTCGTGCCGATCTACGGCACCATCGTCACGTCGCTCGTCGCGCTCATCATCGCGGTGCCCGTGAGCTTCGGCATCGCGCTCTTTCTCACCGAGCTGTCGCCTGTCTGGCTGCGCCGGCCGCTCGGCGTCGCGATCGAGCTGCTCGCCGCGATCCCGTCGATCGTCTACGGGATGTGGGGCCTCCTCGTGTTCGCGCCAATCTTCGCGACGTATTTCCAGAAGCCCATCGGCGCGCTGCTGGGGCCGATTCCGATCATCGGCGCGCTGTTCCAGGGGCCGCCGATCGGCATCGGCATCCTGGCCGCCGGCGTGATTCTCGCGATCATGATCATTCCGTACATCGCGTCGGTGATGCGCGACGTGTTTGAAGTAACGCCCGTGCTGCTGAAGGAATCCGCTTACGGAATCGGCTGCACGACGTGGGAAGTGATGTGGAAGATCGTGCTGCCCTATACGAAGACCGGCGTGATCGGCGGCGTGATGCTCGGCCTCGGCCGCGCGCTCGGCGAGACGATGGCCGTCACGTTCGTGATCGGCAACACGAACCTGCTCGACAACGTATCGCTGTATTCGCCCGGCAACAGCATCACGTCGGCGCTCGCGAACGAGTTCGCGGAGGCGGCGCCCGGCCTGCACACGTCCGCGCTGATGGAGCTCGGCCTCATCCTGTTCGTGATCACGTTCATCGTGCTCGCGATCTCGAAGCTGATGCTGCTGCGCCTCGAACGCGGGGAGGGCCGCAAATGAGCTCGCCGATTCTCAACATGCCGGGCCCGGACGGCGCCGCGCTCGACGCGATGCGCGCGCGCTTGCAGCGCCGCCGCAAGGCGACCAACGTGATCGCGTTGACGGCGTCGCTCGCCGCGATGGCGTTCGGCCTGCTCTGGCTCGTCTGGATTCTCTACACGACGCTGCATCTCGGGATCGGCGGCTTGTCGCTCACGCTCTTCACCGAATCGACGCCGCCGCCGAACACGGCGGGCGGCGGCCTCGCGAACGCGATCGTCGGCAGCCTGATGCTCGTCGCGCTCGCGACGTTCGTCGGCACGCCGATCGGCATCCTCGCGGGCGTCTATCTCGCCGAATACGGCCAGAAGAGCTGGCTTGCGAGCGTGATGCGCTTCATCAACGACATCCTGCTGTCGGCACCGTCGATCGTCGTCGGCCTGTTCGTGTATGCGCTCGTCGTCGCGAAGGCCGGCCACTTCAGCGGCTGGGCGGGCGTCGTCGCGCTCGCGCTGCTGCAGATTCCGATCGTGATCCGCACGACCGAGAACATGCTGAAGCTCGTGCCGAACGCGCTGCGCGAGGCCGCGTTCGCGCTCGGCACGCCGAAGTGGCGGATGATCCTGAGGATCACGCTGCGCGCGTCGGTGGGCGGGATCATCACGGGCGTGCTGCTCGCCGTCGCGCGGATCGCCGGCGAAACGGCGCCGCTTCTCTTCACCGCGCTGTCGAACCAGTTCTTCTCGGTCGACATGAATCAGCCGATTGCGAACCTGCCGGTCACGATCTTCAAGTTCGCGATGAGCCCGTTCGCGGAATGGCAGTCGCTCGCGTGGGCGGGCGTGTTCCTGATCACGCTCGGGGTGCTGGGACTCAACATCCTCGCGCGCTCGGTCTTCTCGAAAAAGTAACGGCGGAGCAATCCGATGAACATGGCAGAAAGCCACCTCGATCCTTCCCAACGCGCGACGGCGCCGGCCGGCTTCGGCGCGGCGGCGGGGCAGCGTCCGCTCGCGCCGCTGAACGCGAAGATCGAAGTCAAGAACCTGAATTTCTTCTACAACCAGTTCCACGCGCTGAAGAACATCAACCTGAGCATTCCCGAGGGGAAGGTGACGGCGTTCATCGGCCCGTCGGGCTGCGGCAAGTCGACGCTCCTGCGCACGTTCAACAAGATGTACGCGCTCTATCCGGAGCAGCGCGCGGAAGGCGAGATCCTGATGGACGGCGAGAACCTGCTTCAGACGAAGCTCGACATCTCGCTGTTGCGCGCGCGCGTCGGCATGGTGTTCCAGAAGCCGACGCCGTTCCCGATGTCGATCTACGACAACATCGCGTTCGGCGTGAAGATGTTCGAGCGGCTCACGCGCTCGGAGATGGACGATCGCGTCGAATGGGCGCTCACGAAGGCGGCGCTCTGGAACGAAGTGAAGGACAAGCTGAGCCAGAGCGGTTACGGGCTGTCGGGCGGCCAGCAGCAGCGTCTTTGCATCGCGCGCGGAATCGCGATCCGGCCCGAGGTGCTGCTCCTCGACGAGCCGTGCTCGGCGCTCGATCCGATCTCGACGGGCCGCATCGAGGAGCTGATCGCGGAGCTGAAGAGCGACTACACGGTCGTGATCGTCACGCACAACATGCAGCAGGCGGCGCGCTGCTCGGACTACACCGCGTACATGTATCTCGGTGAGCTGATCGAGTTCGGCGAAACGGAGAAGATCTTCATCAAGCCCGCGCGCAAGGAAACGGAAGACTACATCACGGGCCGCTTCGGCTGACCGAATGACGGAGAGCAACAATGTCGGATAAACATCTGTCGAGCCAGTTCGACGCCGATCTCAATGCGGTGTCGTCGAAGGTGCTCGAAATGGGCGGCCTCGTCGAAGCGCAGATCACCGAAGCGATGCGCGCGCTGAACGAGTTCGACCGCAACGCGGCCGAGCGCGTGATCGAAGCGGAAGACCGCCTCAATCACATGGAAGTCGAGATCGACGAGGAGTGCGGCAACATCATCGCGCGCCGGCAGCCGGCCGCGCGCGACCTGCGCCTGTTGATGTCGATCTCGAAGACGATCACGAACCTCGAGCGCGCGGGCGACGAGGCGGAGAAGATCGCCAAGCGCGTGCGCCGCCTCGTCGACGAGCCCGCCGCGCGCGGCGTGAACATCGCCGAGATCAAGGTGTCGGGCGACATGGCGGTCACGATCCTGCGCCGCGCGCTCGACGCGTTCGCGCGCCTCGACACGGTCGCGGCCGCGCAGATCGTCAAGGACGACAAGGAGATCGACCAGGAATTCCGCGCGTTCGTGCGCAAGCTCGTGTCGTACATGCAGGAAGATCCGCGGACGATCTCGGTCGGCCTCGACTATCTGTTCATCGCGAAGGCGATCGAGCGGATCGGCGATCACGCGAAGAACATCGCCGAATTCATCATCTACATCGTGAAGGGCACCGACGTGCGGCACCAGCCGCGCGACATGCTCGATCGCGAAGCCAATAGCTAACCCTGTCGACAAGGACGGACCGAGGTGCCGATGCCCAGCAACATTCTCGTCATCGAAGATGAGCCCGCGATTTCCGAATTGATTTCGGTGAACCTGCAGCACGCGGGACATTGCCCGATTCGCGCTTACAACGCGGAGCAGGCGCAGAGCCTGATCAGCGACGTGCTGCCCGACCTCGTCCTGCTCGACTGGATGCTGCCGGGCAAGTCCGGCATCGCGTTCGCGCGCGACCTGCGCAACAACGAGCGGACGAAGCATATTCCGATCATCATGCTCACCGCGCGCGGCGACGAGCAGGACAAGGTGCTCGGCCTCGAGATCGGCGCGGACGACTACGTGACGAAGCCGTTCTCGCCGAAGGAGCTGATGGCGCGGATCAAGGCGGTGCTGCGCCGCCGCGCGCCGCAGCTCACCGAGGACGTGGTGTCGATCAACGGGCTGCGGCTCGATCCGGCGACGCATCGCGTCGCGGCGCATGCGCAAGGCAGCGAGATCAAGCTCGATCTCGGCCCGACGGAGTTCCGTCTGCTGCATTTCTTCATGACGCATCCGGAGCGCGTCCACAGCCGCACGCAACTGCTCGATCAGGTCTGGGGCGACCACGTATTCGTCGAGGAGCGCACGGTCGACGTGCACATCAAGCGGCTGCGCGCCGCGCTCAAGCCCGCCGGCTGCGATGCTATGATCGAAACCGTGCGCGGCAGCGGCTACCGCCTCGCGAAACACGCGTAACGGCCGCGCGGCGCGAGGGGTGCGCGCCGTGGCGAGCCATCGTCTTCATCTTTCGTCGGGCGCCGAATCATGAACATCATCTGGGCGCGCTTTCTGGTGTCGCTCGTCTTGCTCGCGCTCGTCAGCGTGATCATCGGCGTCATCGCAGGCCCCGTGCCGGCGCTCGTCTTCGCGCTCGCGATGCTTGTCGCGCAGGGCTTCTTCAGCACGTTTCACACGCAGCGCCTCTGGCGCCTGCTCGATGCGCCCGTCTACGGCGAGGTGCCGAGCGCGCCCGGCATCTGGGGCGAGATCTACTACCGGCTGCACAAGCTCGCGAAGCAGTGGCACGGGCAGGTGCGCCAGGTCGAGCAGCAGCATTCGCGCTTCATCCAGGCCATTCAGGCGTCGCCGAACGGCGTCGCGATGCTCGACGACCGCGATCAGATCGAGTGGTGCAACGCGATCGCCGAAGTGCATTTCGGGCTCGACGCGAAGCGCGACCTGCGCCAGCACATCGCGCATCTCGTTCGCCATCCCGACTTCGTCCGCTACCTGAACGGTCAGCACTACGACGAGACGCTCGTGATGCGCGGAATGGGCGGCAACCGGCAGAACGTGCTCGCCGTGCAAGTGTTCCCGTACGGCGAGAATCGCAAGCTGCTGCTCACGCAGGACATCACCGAGCTCGAGCGCACCGACGCGATGCGGCGCGACTTCGTCGCGAACGTGTCGCACGAGCTGAAGACGCCGCTCACGGTGCTGTCGGGCTTTCTCGAGACGATGCGGGAGCTGCCGCTGTCCGACGACGAGCGCGCGCGCTATCTCGAGCTGATGGAGCAGCAGGCGTCGCGGATGCGGCACATCGTCACCGATCTGCTCGTGCTCGCGAAGCTCGAAGGCGAGAGCAAGCCGCCCGCCGATCGCGCGGTCGACATGCGCACGGTGCTCGAACACCTGAAGGACGACGCGCAGACGCTGTCGAACGGACATCACGAAATCACGTTCAAGGTGGACGAGACGCTCGCGGTGACGGGCGCGCAGACCGAGATCTTCAGCGCGCTCGGCAATCTCGTGACGAACGCGATCCGTTATACGCCGGAGGGCGGGAAGATCCGCGTCGAATGGCGGCGCGACGGCGCGCAGGCGGTGTTTTCGGTCACGGACAGCGGGCTCGGCATCCCGGCCGTCGATCTGCCTCGGCTCACCGAGCGCTTCTACCGCGTCGATCGCAGCCGCTCGCGCGACACGGGCGGCACGGGGCTCGGGCTCGCGATCGTCAAGCACGTGCTGCAACGGCACGATGCGCAACTGGCGATCCAGAGCGAGGAGGGGCGCGGCAGCACGTTCACCGCGCGCTTTCCCGCGCATCGAACGATCAGCCGGCGGCACGCCGCGTGACGCGAGGCGGCGCGCGCCGCCGCGCGTTCGAAGCGTGCGCGGCGCGTGGGCCGTCGCTGCTTCCTGTTTGCGGTTTTTGGATTCGGCGCGAAACGTAGCGCATCGTCACGGCGAGACGGCGCAGCCTAGCGGCGGCGATCGCGGCCGCCGCTTATGCGTCGCCCGCACAAGGCGCGGCGCGCCCGGCGCCGCCCGTTCAGCAGAATTTCGCGAGAAGCCCGAGCTGCGCGTTGCGCGGCGCCTTGCCGGCGCGGCGGCGGCGATAGTGGCCGTCGCTTTGCATGAGCCACGCGGACTGATTGTCGACGAGGAACACCGACAGCCCCTCGGCGATCACGCGGCGCTTGAGCTTGCGCTCGCGCACCGGGAACGCGACTTCGACGCGGCGGAACAGATTGCGATCCATCCAGTCGGCGCTCGACAGATAGACGAGCTCCTCGCCGTCCGCGTGGAAGTAGTAGATCCGGTGATGCTCGAGAAAGCGCCCGACGATCGAGCGCACCGTGATGTTGTCGGACAGCCCCGGCACGCCGGGCTGCAGCGCGCACACGCCGCGCACGATCAAGTCGATCTTCACGCCCGCCTGCGACGCTTCGTAGAGCTCGGCGATCACGGTCGGCTCGAGGAGCGCGTTCATCTTCGCGACGATCCGCGCCCGCTTGCCGGCGCGCGCGTGCTCGGTTTCCGCGCGGATGTGCTCGATGAGCTGCGGGTGCAGCGTGAACGGCGACTGCCACATCTCGTGCAGCTTCAGTTCGCCGCCGATGCCCGTCAACTGCTGGAACACGTGGTGGACGTCCTCGCACAGCGACGGTTCGGCCGTCATCAGCCCGAAGTCGGTGTAGAGGCGCGCGGTGCGCGGATGATAGTTGCCGGTGCCGAGGTGCACGTAACGGCGCAGCGCCGACTTGCCGTTGTGCGTCACGCGGCGCACGATCAGCATCATCTTCGCGTGGCACTTGTGGCCGACCACGCCGTACACGACGTGCGCGCCGACCGCCTCGAGCTGCGACGCCCAGTTGATGTTCGTCTCCTCGTCGAAGCGCGCGAGCAGCTCGACGACGACCGTGACTTCCTTGCCGTTGCGCGCGGCTTCCATCAGCGCGTCCATCAGCGGTGAATCGGTGCCCGTGCGGTAGATCGTCTGCTTGATCGCGACGACGCTCGGGTCCTGCGCCGCCTGCTGAAGCAGCTCGAGCACGGGCTGGAAGCTTTCGTACGGATGGTGCAGCAGGATGTCGCCGCGATCGATCGCATCGAACATCGACGGCGCGCTCGCGACCGCGTGCGGGATCGACGGCAGGAACGGCGTGAACTTGAGCTCGGGCAGATCGACGAGATCGGGCAACTGCATCAGCCGCACGAGATTGACGGGGCCGTCGACGCGATAGCAATCCTTCTCGGAGAGGCCGCTTTCGTCGAGCAGGCGCCGCACGAGGTGCGGCGGCGTGTCGGCCGACACCTCGAGGCGCACCGCGTTGCCGAGGTGGCGCGCGGGCAGCTCGCCCTGCAGCGCGACGCGCAGGTTCGTGATTTCGTCTTCGTCGACGAAAAGCTCGCTGTTGCGCGTGATCCGAAACTGATTGCAGTTCTTGACGACGAGCTTCGGGAACAGCTCGCCGACGAAGCGCTGCATCAGCGAGCTGAGCAGCACGAAGCCGTGCTGGAAGCCCGACAGCTCCTGCGGCATCCGCACGAGGCGCGGCAGCGCGCGCGGCGCCTGCACGATGCCCATCACCGCCTGGCGGCCGAACGCGTCGCGGCCTTCGAGCTCGATCACGAAGTTCAGGCTCTTGTTCAGCACGCGCGGGAACGGATGCGCGGGATCGAGGCCGATCGGCGTGAGGACGGGCAGCAGCTCGTCGAGGAAGTAGCGGCGCGCCCATTCGATCTGCGCGTCGCTCCAGGTCTCGGTGCCGTGGAAATAGATGCCTTCCTGCTCGAGCGCGGGCAGGATCGTTTCGTGCAGCATCGCGTATTGCCGGTGCACGAGACGCTGCGCGCGCTCGACGACGAGGTCGTACACGTGCTGCAACGACATGCCGTCGGGCGCGAGCGCGCCCGGATTGTCGCGCATCTGCTCCTGGAGCCCGGCCATCCGGACTTCGAAGAATTCGTCGAGGTTGCTGCTCGTGATGCAGATGAAGCGCAGGCGTTCGAGAAGGGGGACGTGAGGATCGGTGGCTTGGGCAAGCACGCGCTCGTTGAAGCCCAGGATGCCGAGTTCACGATTCAAAAGCGGATAGCGAAGAGGCATCGGCAGAGAATACGAAAGGTCAGACGCAGACTCGAAAGGTCGCTCGGAAATTCTCACGGTGCGATGACGTGCTGATGACAGTTTGATGTTTGTCGGCAAATCATACGCCGGAAACCCGGGGATTTCATAAAAGCGTCCTCTAGATACAATGAAAGCCGGTGTCCTCCGGCTCGCGGCCGACACCGGAAGCCGCGCAACGCTTAAAATGGCGCCTTTGATCCTTTCGGTACGCGCAGCATCGCCTGCGCGGCCAGGCGAGTACGGAGCCCTCTCGATGGTTACATCCCCGCATCTACTGGCTGCCGTCGATCTCGGTTCGAACAGCTTCCGGCTCATCGTCGGGCGCGTCGAGGAGACGCCCGCCGGCAGCCAGATCTATCCCGTCGACGCGCTGCGCGAGCCCGTGCGGCTCGCGGCGGGCCTGTCGCGCGACAAGATGCTCGACCGCGCGTCGCAGGAGCGCGGCTGGGAGGCGCTCAAACGCTTCGGCGAACGGCTGCGCGACTTTCACCCGGACCACGTGCGCGCGGTCGCGACCAACACGCTGCGCGTCGCGAAGAACGCCGGCGAGTTCCTCGCCGAGGCCGAGGCGGCGCTCGGTTTCCCGATCGAGGTGATCGCGGGCCGCGAGGAGGCGCGCCTCATTTACGCGGGCGCCGCGCACTCGGTGCCGGCGAGCGCCGGCAAGCGGCTCGTCGTCGACATCGGCGGCGGTTCGACCGAGTTCATCATCGGCCAGCATTACACGCCGCTCGTGATGGAGAGCCTCTACATCGGCTGCGTGAGCCACAGCCGCGCGTTTTTCCCGGCCGGCAACGTCGACGAATACACGATGCGCCAGGCCGAGCTCGCCGCGAAGCGCGAGATCCAGATCATCTCCGGCGAATACAAGAAGGCGGGGTGGGATCAGGCGATCGGCTCGTCCGGCACCGCGCGCGCGCTCGCGGAGCTCGTCGAGGCGAACGGCTTCAACGACGCGGGCGTGCCGCACGGCATCTCGCGCGGCGGCCTCGAGCGCCTGAAGCGCGCGCTCATCAAGGCCGAGAACGTGAACCGCCTGAAGCTCGTCGCGCTCAAGCCCGATCGCGTGCCGGTGCTCGCGGGCGGGCTGTCGATCATGCTCGCCGCGTTCGAGGAGCTCGGCATCGACTATGTCGACACGACGGACGGCGCGCTGCGCCTCGGCGTGCTGTACGACCTGCTCGGCCGCACGCAGCACGAGGACATGCGCGCGGTGACGGTCGACGGCTTCATGCGCCGCTACGGCGTCGATCGCGCGCAGGCGGCGCGCATCGGCGCGCTCGCCGCGCGCTTCTACGATCAGCTCGACGAGCCCGAAGGCGAGGCAAGCGACGAAAGCCGCACGTTTCTCGGCTGGGCGGCCGCGCTGCACGAGATCGGGCTGTCGATTTCGCACAGCGCGTATCACAAGCATTCGGCGTACATCGCGAGCAACGCCGACATGCCGGGCTTCTCGCGCACCGATCAGGCGCGGCTCGCCGCGCTCGTGCTGGGCCACGCGGGCAAGCTCGGCAAGCTGTCGCAGGCGCGCGACGTCGAGTGGCCGCTGCTGTTCTGCCTGCGTCTCGCCGCGCTGCTGTGCCGACGCCGGAACGACGCCGGGCTGCCCGACATCAACATCGCGCAGATGAAAAAGGGCGGCTACGAAGTGCACTTGCCGAGCGCGTGGGTCCAGCAGAATCCGCTCACCGACTACAGCCTCAGCCAAGAGGCGGCCGAGTGGGAGAAAGTCGGGATTCCGTATCGCGTCGTCTATACGGGCGCGTGATTCGCGTTGCGGCGGCGCGGCGCGCGTGTCGTCGCGTGTTTCGTCGCGCGTGTCGTCGGTAGGTCGCGGCGGGGCGGGGGGCGCGGGGCGTCGGTTGCCGTCGCGCGACCGGCGTTCACTTCACTCATGTCGCCGCGGATGCGCGCGTCGAACCTCGGCGAGCGCATGCCGCCTTGCACGACGCGCAAACTTGACGGGGTGGGGGCGCGGGCGACGCCGCCATGTTTGCGGCGCGGCTTTGATGCTCGATTTTGCGGCGCGGCTTTGTGGCTCGGCGTCGGGCGCGGGCCGCGCTGCAAGCCGGCCGCGCATTTCGGCATGCTTACGGCGACGTGCAGACGATCGCCGTCAGAAACGGAAACGCATCCTTGACGACCGCCTGGCTGCCCGCCTCGCGCACCTTCGCCTCCACCGCCTGCTTCGAGCCCCGCACGACGACGCCGTACGCCCAGTCGCCGATCGGTGTGCCGTCGCCGTGCGTGAAGATCGGATCGTTCGCCTGATAGCCGAGCACGACGTAGACCGGAAAACCGTAGGCAGTCAGCGAATGGTTCGTGCGGAACGCGTTCATCGAGTTCGCTTCGACGTGCATCGGCTGCGAGCGGATCGCGCCGCTCGCGACGAGCGGCGCGACGAACGCGTGGCCCGTCGACGAGCAGCCGAGCGCGGCGTCGAGCGCCAGTGAATCGGCGGATGCGGGCGATGCGCTCGCGAGCGTTGCGATCGGGATCAGGAGTCGGGCAATCAGGCGGAGTGAATCGTTCATGCGATGGCGCGCGCCGGACGGGCGGCGGGTTGTCGACGGCCCGGGGCGGGCCGCTCGGTCGGAGGCGGGCAAAACGGTGCGCGGCGATGCGGCCGCGGCCTGTTCGCCCGGCTTTTCTTTCGAGCCTGACGGATCGGGCGCGACTTGCCGCTTCGGGCTTGCCGGCGCCATTCGCCCGATGATAGCGAAAACGTCCGGCGCGCGCAGGCGAATCGGCGCGTGACGATTGCGACGGGCGCGTTGGCGAAACGCTTGACTGAGGGCGGGCGGATTCGCGGCGAGGGGACGCGAGCGCGCGTGGGCGGCGTGAAAGGAGGCGACATGCGCGTTCGCGACGTGTGCGTTTGCGACGTGTGCGTTTGCGACATGCGCGTTCGCGACGTGCGCGTTCGCGACGTGCGCATTCGCGACATGAACGTTCGTGACATGCGCTTGTGGACAGCGCATATGCATATTCACAACAATCGACTCGAGTGCGGCCAGCGATCTATGATGAGCGACGCCCGACGCCCGACGCCCGACGCCCGACGCCCGAGCCATCGGTCTCCGTCGTTTGGGAGGGCCGCGCGCGGCCGCATCCGCCGAACCGCGCCGGGAAGCGCCGCACGCAATCATTCGTAAGACAAGAGCGACCTCATGACGCATCGTGCCGACACCGCCCCATCCGTCGATCCGTGCCGCAGCACGCTCGCGCGGCACCCCTATCGGCTCGGCTGGGCACTGTGCGCCGCGGTGGCGCTCGTCGACGCCGTGTGGCTGCGCGCGGGCGGCTACGTGCTGCAAGGGGCCGGCGCCGTCGCGGCCGTGCGGGCTGTTGCCGTGTGCGCGGTGTTCTCGATCGTGCTGGGCGGCGTCGCGCGCATGCCGCGCTATGCGGACGTCGCGATGCGCTTTCGCTATCGCGAGGCGTCTCGCACGTTCGCGTGGCTGGCGCTGCTGGCCGCGTTCGTCGCGGCGGCGGGCATCCTGTCCTATCTCTGCGTGACGTTGAGGCCGCCGCTCGTCGACGACGCGTTGATTCGTCTCGACGCGCGTCTCGGCTTCGACTGGCTGGCCGCCTACGACCGGGTTCGCGCGCATTCGGCGCTGCAGCGCACGCTCGCGTTCGCGTACGACAGCGCGAAATGGCAGCTGATCGCGATTCCGATCTGGCTGGGCCTGACGGGGCGCGACGACGCCCTGTCGGAGTTCGTCTCGCTCTTCATGCTGACGAGCGTGCTGGTGCTGCTGATTTCGGCGCCGTATCCGGCGGCGAGCGCGTTCCTGCATTTCCGCGTGTCCGATCCGGCCGCGCTGTCGAGCGTGAGCGATTTCGTGCGATTGCGCGACGGGACGCTGCGAGTCTTCGATCCGTCGGCGCTGCAGGGGACGGTATCGCTGCCGTCGTTCCACACGGTGCTCGGCGTGCTGTTCGCCCATGCGCTGCGACGCGTGCGCGTCGTCGCGCCGTTCGCGCTGCTGTTCAACGGCTGGATGATCGCGTCGACGCCGACGCAAGGCGGGCATTATCTCGTCGACGTGCTGTCCGGGCTGCTCGTCGCGTTTGTCGCGATCGCCGCGCTCCGTCATGCGAGCAGTGCGCGAGCGGCCGCCGGCGCCGCGTTCGCCGGTCGCGGGCAGCCGGCGACGTCGGGGCCGTTGGCGGGCGGCGACGCGCCTTTCGCAGGCCGCGCGGCGCGAGCATCGCGATCGAACGGCGAAGCGTGAGCCGTCCGTGGGCAGCGCAATTCGATTGATTTTGCTCGATTCGCTTGCTATCACAGAGGACGGTGGCAGACGACAGCGGACGCACGCGTCGAGCGACGTCTGCCCGCCGTCGACGAAGAACGATAAGGAGGACGCGCAAATGGCCAGCCCGACTGCTCACAAGATCATGATCATCCGGCACGCGGAGAAACCGGACGGAAACGATGCGCCATACGGCGTGAGCGCGAAGGGAGAGCAGGACGTCGAGGCGCTCACGGTGTTCGGCTGGCAACGCGCGGGCGCGCTCGCGGCGCTGTTCGCGCCGAGCCGCGGTCCGCTGCAGAGCTCGGAACTCGCGACGCCCGATTGCCTGTTCGCGGCGGCGGTCGCGAAGCATGCGAAGAGCGCGCGTCCGATCGACACGGTCACGCCGCTCGCGCACAAGCTCGGATGCGCGATCAGCGACGCGTATACGAAAGGGCAGGAAAAGGAGCTGGCGCAGGCAGCCGCGGCGAGCAAGGGATGCGTGCTGATCGCGTGGCAGCACGAGGACATTCCGGCGATCGCCAATGCGCTGCCGCTCGGCAAGGCGACGGTGCCGCCGAAGTGGCCTGACGATCGCTTCGATCTCGTCTGGGTGTTCGATCTCGATGCGGCGAGCGGCGCGTATCGGTTCAGTCAGGTGCCGCAACTGCTGCTGAAGGGCGATCGGAACAGTGTGATCGAGTGACGGAGGGTTCGGTCAGGCGTGTCGATTCGCATCCGACGAGGGATGCGCGTTCGTCGAGCGTGCGCCCGCCGAAGACTTTCGAAGGGCGGAGATTTTTCGAGCGGCGCTGCGCGTCGTTGGAGGAAAGCGGAATGGCCGCCGTCTTTGGCGCGGGCGAATGCCTTTCGTAGCGGAATCGTTGAAAGTGACTTGATGGAGTTTATCGATATTGGAATGGGAGATGGCGTCCGCTAAGGCATCTTCGATTGCGGGGCCGTCAATGGATTCTTGCTTCGCAATTCACGGATTCCAACCAAGTCCGCGCCCGTTGACGGCAATGTCGAGTGCGCGAACCGGAAATGGAAAAAGGGGTGACGGCGATTAACCGTCACCCCTTGATGTTGCTGGTCGGAGCGATAGGATTCGAACCTACGACCCTCTGATCCCAAATCAGATGCGCTACCAGGCTGCGCTACGCTCCGACGAATCAATGATTGTATCGCTCTTGTACAAATCGGGTCAATCTCCGCGTGCAATCGCTCACGCGCGCGCATAGACTGCGCGAGAATGACGGATGTCGCGACATCGCGCATGCCGCGCCGCGAAGCCGCGGCATGCGGCTTCCATCATCCTGGAGACGTCTCGTGATGAACCTCATTCTCTGGCGGCATGCCGAAGCCGAAGACTACGCGAGCACCGATCTCGCGCGCCAGTTGACCGCACGCGGCCGCAAGGACGCGCAGGCCGTCGCGAAATGGCTGCGCGCGCGCATCGAGCGCCACGCGGTGGTACTCGCGAGTCCGGCCGCGCGCACCGTGCAGACGGCCGAGACGTTGACCGACCACTATCGGACCGCGGACGAACTCGCGCCCGGCTGCGACGTCGGCGACGTGCTCGCGGCGGCCGGTTGGCCGGACGGGATCGCGTCGACGGTCGTCGTCGTCGGCCATCAGCCGACGCTCGGCAGTGTCGCCGCGTATTTGCTCGCTGGTTCGGACGAAAGCTGGAGCCTCAAGAAGGGCGGTCTGCTGTGGTTTGTGAGCCGCGCCCGCGAGGGCAACGGGCAGACCGTGCTGCGTGCGGCCATTTCGGCCGATCTAGTCTGATTGGCCGCAATCAAACGCCATTTTCCGCTTTCTGCTAAAGTCAAATCGGCGACACGTCACCGAATGGACACCGTTTTGCCACGTAAGCGTCACGGCCGGTTACTACATTGGCGGGCATGTCGTCTCCTTCCTTACGACCAGGAATGCCTAATGCGAGAACTGCCGACGCCCACGCTTCCATTTGCCTCGCTATCTCTTGAGCAACCGCGCCGCCGTTTGCCACGCGCGTCCGAAACGGTCACCGCCGAATTCCGCCTGCGCGCCGCCTGGGCGCGCACCGAAGACGAACTGCGCGAAGCGCAGCGTCTGCGCCACAGTGTGTTCGCCGACGAAATGGGCGCGCACGTGAGCGGCCCGGCGGGCCTCGACGTCGATCCGTTCGATCCATACTGCGATCACCTGCTCGTGCGCGATCTCGACACGCTCAAGGTCGTCGGCACCTATCGCGTGCTGCCGCCGCATCAGGCCGCGCGTGTCGGCCGCCTGTACGCGGAGGGCGAGTTCGACCTGTCGCGTCTCACGCACCTGCGCTCTAAGATGGTCGAGGTCGGCCGCTCGTGCGTGCATCGAGACTATCGCAGCGGCGCCGTCATCATGGCGCTCTGGGGCGGCCTCGGCACCTACATGCTGCAAAACGGCTACGAGACGATGCTCGGCTGCGCGAGCGTGTCGATGGCCGACGGCGGCCACTACGCGGCGAATCTCTATCAGTCGCTCGGCGATGCGCTGACGGCGCCCGAGTACCGCGCGTTTCCGCACACGCCGCTGCCCGTCGACGATCTGCGGACGGGCGCGAAGGTCGCTCCGCCGCCGCTCATCAAGGGCTATCTGCGGCTCGGCGCGAAGATCTGCGGCGCGCCCGCGTGGGACCCGGATTTCAATTGCGCGGACTTCCTGACGCTGTTCCGCCTGTCGGACATCAACGCACGCTACGCGCGCCACTTCCTGAGCGATCCGCTGCCGCGGTGACGCCACCCGGCTCGATCCGAATCCGGGCGTGAACGACGGCACGGCGCATGCATCGCCGTGCCGTTGCTTTGTCTGCGGTCGTTCGGCGAATCGAAACGGTGGGCGGTGTCGTGTCGCCGTGTTGCGGTCGAGGTCGACGTGCGACGTGCGACGTGCGACGTGTGATGCGGGATGCGGGATGCGCTGCGATCGCGCGCATTCCGGTGCGCAAACAGCGCCCCTCCTGCTCGCCGCGAGCGGGCATTCGTGGTGACTCCGAACAGGCGCCGCCCGCGCTAGACGCAAGCGCGCCGCGCACGTCGGCGCGCGGCGTCGCGTTCGTCGTGCATGAGACGGTGGAAGAGAAGTGGCGGAGCGTCAGTGCTTGCGCCGCCAGTCGAGCAGGTGATGCTCGGCCATCCAGTGATGGATCATGCCTTCGCCGTTGTGCGTACGCTTGTATTCGCGCGATTCGTACACCGACAAACTGACGAGCACCAGCAACCCGATACCTAGGCCAATCAGGCCCGCAATCGATTCGGCATCCATGGCAGCCCTCCTTTTAAACCGGCATAGCGCCACGTCTACATAGTAGGACATGCGGGCGCGGACGCGAAGGAGCGCGGGGTCGTCGTCGGGCGCCGATTTCCAGTAGACTCGCCGGGCGCCATCCGGCGGAAACCGGGGCGCAATCGTCCATTCGTTCCGAGGAAATTCATGACCCGTATCGTCATTGCCGCGCTCGTGGCGGCCATGCTTGCCGGTTGCGCGAGCGATCCGCGGCAGGGCCGCCGTGGCACGCCGCCGCAAGATCCGCCCGATTATCAGGGCGTGCCGACCGACATGACGCCGCCGTCGATGCTAGGCGAACCCGGTGCGAGCGGCGCGCCCGCTGCACCCGCGAAATAGCTTCGACGAACGCCTCGGTCAGCCGCGAACGGACTGTGCTCGGCACGCTCGCTCGCGGCGAAGCGGGCGATGGTATGGCGCTCATATCCGCGCCGCCGCCGTACGGCATGCTTCGCCCGGCGATGCATGCGCGCCGCCGGCAACACGACATTCATCGACATCCGGCGCGGTACGGCGCGGCCCGTCGCCGCAGCCGGCGCGAGGCGCGCGTTAGCTTGCGGCGCGCGCCGCTGCCGATGGCGCGTCTGCCGCGACTGCTCGTTCGAGCCCGGGCAGGTGGCGCGCGAGCGTCGCGCCGCGCGCCGCCATGAACACGAGCAGCGCGGCCCAGAGCCCGTGATTGCCGAACGGGCCGACGAGCGCGAACGTCGCGGCGACGAACAGCGCGAACGATGCCGCCATCGCACGCATCAGCGCCCGCGTATGCATCGCGCCGATGAACACGCCGTCGAGCATGAAACCCCAGACCGAGATCACGGGCGAGAGCGCAGCCCATGGGAGATAGCGCTCGGCGACGCTGCGAATCGACGATTGATCGGTGAGCTGTGCGACGATCCAACCGCCCGCGCCCCAGTAGACGAGCGCGAACGCGAGCGCGCCGATTCCCGCCCAGAAGAACGTCGCGCGCAGCGCCTGCCGGAATGTATCGCGGTTGCGCGCGCCCGCCGCCGCGCCGACGAGCGCTTCGGCCGCATGCGCGAAGCCGTCGAGCGCATATGCCATGAAGGTCTGGAAATTGAGGAGGAGCGCGTTCGCGGCGAGCGTCGCGTCGCCTTGCCGCGCACCGAGATGCGCGAACCAGCCGAACGCCGACAGCAGGCACAGCGTACGGAGGAAGATGTCGCGATTGAGCGCGACGAGGCGTGCAAGCGCCGCGCGATCGAAGAGCTCGGCGCGCCCGATCTTCGGCAGGCCGCGGGGGCTCAGCCAGCGAAGCAGCAGCGCGCTGAGCGCGAAGCCCGCGATGTCCGCCGTCGCGGTGGCGGCACCGATGCCCGCGACGCCCCAGTCGAAGTGATACACGTACAGCAGCACCGCGCCGATGTTGACGACGTTGACGAACACCTGGATCGCGAGCGCGAGACGCACGCGCTGCACGCCGAGCAGATAACCCAGCACGACGTAGTTCGCGAGCGCGAACGGGGCGGCCCAGATGCGCGCATGCGTGTAATCGAGCGCGGTCGCGCGCACCGCATCGCTGCCGCCCAGCGCGGCGAACGCGAGGCCGACGAGCGGCGTCCGCAGCGCGAGCACCGCTGCGCCGAGCGCGAATGCAAGCAGCAATGCGCGCATCACGTTGATGCGGATGCCGGCAAGATCGTTCGCGCCGAACGCCTGTGCGACGAGCCCCGTCGTTCCCATCCTCAGGAAGCCGAAGCCCCAGTACACGAAGTTGAAGAAGAGACCGCCGAGCGCGACGCCGCCGAGATATTGCGGGCCGCTCAGATGGCCGGCGACGGCGGTGTCGACCGCGCCGAGAATCGGCTGCGTGAGGTTCGCGGCGATGATCGGCAGCGCGAGACCGAGCACGCGGCGGTGCCAGTTCGCGGTGGAGCGCGGCTCGGGGTCTTCGTCCGAGTGCGCGGAAGCGGAGGAGGCGGACATCGCGGCGTTACGTGCGTTCCTGCACGCACACCCACGGCGACACGACCACCGCCCACAGCTCGGGATCGCGCGTTGCGTAATCCTGCGCGGTGCCGGCCTGCATTCGCTCGACATGGCCCGCGGACAGCCAGCGCGTGACCTGCTCCTTGTCGTCGCCGGCGATCGCCTCGGCCACGCTCACGAGGTCGAGATCGCGCGCGACCGACAGCAGCTTGCCTTGCGCGAAAAAGCGCTCGAGATCGCACCAATCGATCTTGGCGGTTTCGCCGAGAAGCTTCAGATAGAGCGGGCTGTGCTGCGAGTCGGAGGAAGGGGTGTTCGAAGACATGGAATGGGGTGACTGAACTACGGTGAGCGCCACTATAAACCATTCGCGCGGCCCGCGAGACTCGGCCGTTCGGACGAGTTCCGCGACGGACGGCGGCGTGGGAGGATGGCGCCGTACGCATGCAGGTCAAGGCGCTCGAGCTGCGTGCGCCGGCGCTGTCTCGCGGTTCTTTCGGTGCGGATTTTGCGGCGGTTTCGGCGCGCGGTGCTCGTCGCTCGCGCGCGGCGCGCCGCTCGACATACGGCGCCCATGCGGCGAGCGCGACGCGCGTCGCACACGTCACGCACGTCACGCACGTCACGTATCGCGCAGCGCGCGGCGGATGATCTTGCCCGTCGCGGTCATCGGCAAGCTGTCGACGAACGCCACTGCACGCGGATATTCATGGGCGGCGAGTCGCGTTTTCACGTGCTCCTGCAACTCGCGCGCGAGCGCGTCGTTCGCTTGGTGGCCCGTGTTCAGCACGACGAACGCCTTGACGATCTCGGTGCGGGTCGCGTCCGGCACGCCGACGACGGCCGCCATCCGCACGGCCGGGTGCTTGAGCAGGCAATCCTCGATGGGAGCCGGGCCGATCCGGTAGCCGGCGCTCGTGATCACGTCGTCGTTGCGGCCGACGAAGCGGACAAAGCCGTCGGCATCGGCGAGCCCGACGTCGCCCGTCAGCAGATAGTCGCCGACGAATTTTTCGCGCGTCGCGTCGGGCTTGCGCCAGTAGCCGATGAACATCACCGGATCGGGCGCGCGAACGCCGATGTTGCCTTCGACGCCGGGCGGCAGCGCGTTGCCGGCATCGTCGACGATCGCGACGCGATGCCCGGGCACGGCCTTGCCGATCGTGTCCGTGCGCGGCTCGAAGAGCGTGCTGCACGACGACAGCACGACGTTGCATTCGGTCTGTCCGTAGAACTCGTTGATCGTCACGCCGAACGCGTCGCGGCCCCAAGCGACGAGTTCCGCGCCGAGCGATTCGCCGCCGCTCGCGACCGATTCGAGGGCGAGCGCGTAGCGTTCGCTAGGCTGCGCGACGGCGGCGCGCATCAGCTTCAATGCGGTCGGCGGCAGGAATGCGTGCGTGACGCCGTGCCGCGCGAGCAGCTCGAACGCGGCCGCGCCGTCGAACTTCTCGAAGCGGCGCGCGAGCACCGGCACGCCGTGATGCAGGGACGGCAGCAGCACGTCGAGGAGCCCGCCGATCCACGCCCAGTCGGCGGGCGTCCAGAACAGGCGCGCATGCGCGGGAAACAGGTTCTGCGACATCTCGACGCCCGGCAGATGGCCGAGCAGCGCCCGGTGCGCGTGCAGCGCGCCTTTCGGTTTGCCCGTCGTGCCGGACGTGTAGATGATGAGCGCCGGATCGTCGGCCGACGTGTCCGCGGGCGCGAACTTGTCCGACTCGGCCGCGAGCGCCGCATCGAATGCGAGCACGCCGGGCTCGGCGAGATCGGGCGCGCCGTCGATGCAGTAGATCGTCGCGAGCGACGGCAGCGACGCGTGCAGCGGTGCGATCTTCTCGTAGCCCGCGCGATCGGTGACGAGCGCGGCCGCGCCGCTGTCGCCGAGGCGGTATTCGAGCGCGTCCGCGCCGAACAGCGTGAAGAGCGGCACCGCGATCGCGCCGAGCTTGTACGCGGCCAGGTGGGCGATCGCGGTTTCCGGGCCTTGCGCGAGCAGGATGCCGATCCGGTCGCCGCGCTTCACGCCCGCGCGCGCAAAGCTGTTCGCGAGCCGATTAGAGCCGCTCCTCAGGTCGTCGAACGTGTAGCGCGCGACGCCGCCGTCCGCATGCTCGTGAATCAGCGCGACGCGGCCGCTGCCGTCGGCCCACTTGTCGCAAGCGTCGACGCCGATGTTGTAGCGCGCTGGAATGCGCCATGCGAAGCGGTCGACGAGCTCGGCGTAACTGGCGGCATGGGGCAGCATCGGGCGTCTCCGGTCGTTTTTTCGTGTGCCGTTTCGACGCACAGTACACCGAATCGCCGGGCCTACGCTCGCTCGTTAGGGTCGATCCTAGAAAGCACGGTCATGCGCAAACTACAAATGCTGCGTATGATCGTTTCACCAACGATAGATACGACCATGGACCTGTTTCTGATAGCTACGGGGCTCAGCGTGATAGGGATCGGCGCGCTGGTGGCGTTCGCGCGCCACGTCGATCCGGTGTCCGGCCGTCTGCACGGCCGGCTGCGCAAACGCTGATCGTTCTCTTGATCCGATCGCCCGGCTCACGCCGGAATGCGCACGACGCGCTGCGCCGTGCGCGAAGCGTCGCGCCGTGTCAGCGCGACGGCAGGTAGCGTGACGGATCGATCGAGCGGCCGCCGTAGCGCAGCTCGAAGTGCAGCGAGACGCGGTCGTTGTCGGTATCGCCCATCTCCGCGATTTTCTGCCCTTGCGCAACCGTTTGGCCTTCCTTCACGAGCAGCGCGCGGTTGTGCGCGTACGTCGTCAGGAAATCGGCGTTGTGCTTGACGATCAGCAGGTTGCCGTAGCCGCGCAGGCCGTTGCCTGCATAGACGACCGTGCCGGCCGCCGCCGCGACGATGGGCGTGCCCGCCGTGTTCGCGATGTCGACGCCCTTGGACTTCGAGCCGTCGAACGAGCGAATCACGTTGCCGGCGGCGGGCCACACGAGCGAGATGTTCGACGCGGGCTTCACGGACGGAGCCGACGACGTGGCGGGCGACGACGGCGCCGGGCGGCTCGGGCTGCGCGACGCGCTCGTCGCGCCCGACGACGATGCGGCGCCGGGCGGCGGCGCGACGCGCAGCACCTGGCCGACTTCGATGGCGTCGGGATTGGTGATCTGGTTCCAGCGAACGATGTTCGCGACCGGCTGGCGGTTCGCGCGCGCGATCTTGGAGAGCGTGTCGCCGCGCTCGACCCGGTAGAAGCCGGGGCCGACGGGCGCCGAGCCGCAGGCGGCGAGCAGTGCGGCAAGCGATGCGACGACGAGCCGTCTCGTTGTTTTCAGCAACATTGAACCTCGCAGGGCACCGCCGCGACGGCGCGGCGGTGGGTACAAAAACGTCTGATTTTAACGGGTTCGGCGGCGAGCCCGCCGTTTCGGGGCGGCAGGGCGGCGAAAGCGGGTGCTCGGAAGGCGCTCGGAAGGCGCGAGCGGGGGCCGAGCGGGGGCCCGAGCGGGGGCCCGAGCGGGCCGGCGCGGCAGCCGCTTGGAGCGGGCTGCCGCGCGATGTCGGGCGGGGTATGGCGGGGTGTGCGCGACCGAAACCGTTACGCGAGCGGCGTCACGCGAATGCGCAGCGCAGCGGTTTCGGTCGCGCCCGGCGCGACGTGGCGCAGGCCGAGGCCGTTGTGAATCGCGTCCGGCAGCCCGAGCCACGGCTCGACGCAGTAGAAATCCGATCCGGGCGCCTCGGTCCACGTCGTCACCGCATACCACGGCGCCGAGCCCGGGCGGTTCAGGTCGATCTCGACCGCATGCCCGCGGCCGGCCATCAGCACGCGCACCGGCTCGGCGGGGACGCCGCCCAGGCAGTGGAAGCGATCGAGAATGCTCGCGTCGTCGAGCGTGTAGCGGGGCAGGCCCGCCTCGGGCGCGCCGATCGAGCCGTCGTCCAGTTGGCGGCGGCGTTGCGTCGGCGGCAGCTCGAGCACGGTCGACGCGCGCTCGGCGTGCGGCAGCGCGAAATAGAAATGATGGCCGGCATAGTGCGGCAGCGGTGCGTCGCCGAGATTGGTCGTGGTCAGCTCGACGTCGAGCGTGCGCTCGTCGACGAGCCGGTAGCGTGCGGCGAAGCGGAATTCGAACGGGAAGCCGGCGCGCGTGCGATCGCTGCTTTCGAGCGTCAGCGTGACGCCTTGGCCGTCGGCGTCCGTTTGCGCGTCGAACGGCAGATCGCGCGCGAAGCCGTGCATCGGCAGTTCACGGACGACGCCCGCGCCGTCGCGCCAGAAGCCGATTCGTCCGTCGACCCGGTGACGGCCGAGAAACGGGAACAACAGCGGATTGCCGCCGCGGATCTTCGCCGGATTGGACCAGTCTGCGGCTTGCGGCCAGAAGACGATGCTCGCGCCGCCGATACTCCATGACAGCAGCCGACCGCCCGCTTGGGGCGCGACGCGCGCGAGCGACGCGCCGGCGGTGAGTTCGAGGATGTCCTGGTTCTGAAAAGAAGGCATGATGGCAGCCGTCGGCGTTCTCTGGGGTAGGGCCGCCAAGGATAGCGGAATCGCCGCGGGCCGGGGCGGCGCGTCGGTGCGGCAGATGACGGCGGCTACGGGAAAGCGCGCATGCGGGAAACCGAGAATGTCAAAAATGGCAAGCTGTAAGGACAATGACGCGGACCGGTCATTTTTTTAGCGCCGGATCTGTATCTAACAAGGAGCGAACATGGATCTGGCAACTGCGATGGCCCTTACGCTGTTCGGCATGTTCACCGGCAGCACCGTGCTGTTCTTCTACAAGGTCGGCCGCTGATTCGCCGCCTGTCGTCCGGGAAGCATTGTCGCGACGCGCGGCAACTCGCTTTCGCTCAAGCTTTCAATTGAATTAAAGATGTATCTGGCTGTTAGCCAGATGCCCGATTCGCGCCAAACGCCTTGGCGCGGTCACGCTCGCTCGGCATAATCGGGGCGCGGTTTTTCGGGCGGCGCGGCGATCCGCACGACGCCGTTTCCGTCTGTTCTCCTCGCTTAACCCTCTCCGACAAAAGGACCGACGCGTGAGCCTCTGGTTTCTGGTATTTCTGAGCGTCCTGCAGGGCGTCACCGAACTCTTTCCCGTCAGCAGTCTGGGGCATACGCTCCTCGTCCCCGCGCTTTTCGGCATGCACATCGACAAGCATGCGCCGCAATTGCTGCCGTTCCTCGTCGCGCTGCACCTCGGCACCGCGTTCGCGCTGCTGTGGTACTTCCGCGAGCGCTGGATCGCGCTGATCGCCGGCTTCTTCGCGTCGCTGAACGGGCGCAAGAACGACGAGGGCCATTTGATGTGGGCGCTCATCATCGGCACCATTCCCGCGGGGCTCGTCGGGCTGCTGCTCGAAAAACGCATCGAGCGGGTGTTCCACGACTTGCGCATCGTCGCGATCGCGCTGATCGTCAACGGCATCCTGCTGTGGCTCGGCGATCGCATCCAGCGCGCGCGCGCGCATCAACCGCCCGAAAAGCTGACGTTCAAGCAGGCGTTTTTCGTCGGTCTCGCGCAGGTCGGCGCGCTGATCCCGGGCTTCTCGCGCAGCGGCCTGACGATGATCGCCGGCAACGCGGCGGGGCTCACGGCGGAGAAGGCGGCGGAATTCTCGTTCCTGCTCGGCACGCCGATCATCTTCGCGGCGGGGCTGCTCGAACTGCCGAAGCTCTTTCATGCGCCCGATCAACTCGCCGACGCGCTGCTGGGCGGCGTGCTGACCGCGATTGCCGCGTATCTGAGCGTGCGTTTCCTGATGCGCTACTTCGAAGGGCGCGGGCGGCTCGCGTCGTTCGGCTTGTACTGCGTGCTCGCGGGCCTGCTCTGCCTCGGCTGGTTCATGTTTCACACGCAGCCGGTTTGATGCGCGATTGACGTTTTCGATCGCTTCCACGAAGCGATCGGGTATAATTGCCGGCTCGGTTTTTGCCGGGATCGTTGCGGGATTTTTTTGCAGTTGCCGGCGGCGTCCGGCAGCCTCCCGCAGCGTCAAATGCGCGGCGCTTGCCGCCATCTTCCTCCTCCGCGACCGCCCTTAGCTCAGTCGGATAGAGCAACGGCCTTCTAAGCCGTAGGTCACACGTTCGAATCGTGTAGGGCGGGCCAGAAATTCATGAAAGATCAATGGGTTACGAATCGAGCGCACTGCTGGATTGCACTCCGGCCAGCATGCGAAACTGCAGTCACCGTGCTCGAATACGCTCGCATTTTCGCTGACGCGTGGGCAGGCTCTGGATCGAGCAGACCGAGGGCGCCAAGTTCTGGCTGCGGGTCGTCAACGACCTGAACCTGCGTGGCGTGCAGGACATTCTGATCGCCGTAGTCGACGGCGTGAAGGGCTTCCCGGAAGCGATCAACTCCGTGTTCCCGGAAACGACGGTTCAGACCTGCATCGCGCATTTGATCCGGAACTCGCTCGACTTCGTGAACTGGAAAGATCGCAAGGCGGCCGCCGCCGCGCTCAAGGAGGTCTACCGGGCGCCGACGGCCGAGGCAGCCGCCGTGGCGCTGGATGCCTTCGACGCCGGCCCGTGGGGCACGAAATATCCGCCGATTGCCGCGCTCTGGCGCCGGGCCTGGGAACAGGTCATCCCCTTTTACGCGTTCGCGCCGGACATCCGGAAGATTATCTATACGACCAACGCGATCGAGTCATTGCACATGCAGCTTCGGAAGATCATCAAGGCACGCGGCCACTTCCGGTCGGACGAGGCCGCACTTAAGCTGATCTGGCTGATGCTGCGTAACGTCGTTGCCAAGTGGACCGGCTCCCGGCGCGATTGGAAAAGCGCGATGACGCAGTTTGCGTTGCTTTACCCGCAGCGATTCAGCATCGCAATCTGAGTCTTAACCCGCCTAACACACGAAAATCCTGACAGGCTCAAACTGCACTTCGCCTAATTCCACCCGGAATGGCATCCGTGCCGATGGGTGAGTTCATGTTCCAGCAACTCATCAGTTGTTCTGGCGAAGAACTCTAAGCAACTGAGAGCGTCGTCTACATACGCCATATCTAGCATGCCGGGCACAGCAAGGCCGGGGACGTTTGCGGGTATCGAAAAGCCATGGGCGAAAGCATGTCTGACGCTCATGATTCCATCAAAAAATACCTTAGTGTCTGTCTGATTTGTGAATTTTGGCGCCCAGATCCATGATGAGTATGGATCCATACCTGTGGCGGTCATCAGCAGCTCGCGCGCCTTTTCCCAGCTTGGAGTATTTAGATCGGCTGCCATCTTGTCGACTATCGTTTCGAACTGAGCAATTAGCCCCCAAGCTTTTCGATGCGCCTGTACGCGCGTGCGGGAAACGAATTCTCTCAATGCACCTTCTATGTAACCTTCCCAGCAGCCGACCGCAAGGGCGATCGCCGCTTTCAAGCACGTTTGATCGACGAAAGGCTGATCAGCGCATGCAGCCGACGACGTGCCGGCATGGGATTTCAACACCATCGCGCCAGTGTGAGTTGCCCGGAATTTGGTTAGTGCGCTGGATGGCATCTCAGTGGAGCAGCCCCCTGAAACACCGGACATAGCCTCTCACTTAAACTAGCGGGTAGGCATAAGACTGTGTTTTTGACTAACACCAGGCAGGAAGTGATGGA